>JAHCIE010000109.1 GCA_026129385.1 Anaerolineae bacterium | reverse complement strand
CGCGGTTGATGGCATCCAGGAGGACCTTGGCAGCCTCGTAGCCATAGGCGGCGTAGGCCTCAGGCTCGGCGTTGTACTTCGCCTTGTAGTCGGCATACCACTTGGCGCCCGCGCCTTCCAGCTTGTTGGGCGGAACGCCACCGAAGGTCACGTAGAAGCCCTCGGCCGCATCCTTGCCGGCGGCATTGATCAGCTCGGTCTCGTACAGGCCGTCGGGGCCGATGATCTTGACCTTGTCGGCAGTCATGCCCACGCCGCGCAGGTCCTTGACCAGCTGACCGCCCTGATTCTGAGTGATACCGCCCAGATAGATGGTATCGGGGTTAGCGCCCTTGACCTTGTTGGCCAGCGCGCGGAAGTCGGTGGCCTTGCCGTCCCAGCCCTCGTGGCCGACGACGTTCAGGCCGATCTTCTTGGCCTCCGCCTCGAACAGGTCAGCCAGGCCCTTACCGTAGGTCTCCTGGTCGTCGAGAATGTAGACATTCTTGCCGCCCAGTTCCTTCGCCCAGCGCGCACCCACGGGACCCTGGAGGTCATCGGCGGGGACGACGCGGCTGTAGTTGCGAATCTTGGTCGGGTAGTACTTGTCAGGCTCGCCCGCTTCCACACCCGGTACGTTCTTGGTCAGACCGGGATAGGTATTGGCTGGCGAGATCATGACCAACCCCGCCTGGTTGTTGATGGGGATGGCCAGCTTGGCCGCGCCCGAGTTGAAGTGGCCAATGTAGCCGAGGATGCTCTTGTCGGCAGCAGCCTTGTTGGCGATGGCGGTCGCCTGCTCAGGCGTCCACTTGCCAGCGGCGGCCGTGGCGTCGTCCAGGGCCTCGAACTGGATAGTGACGGCATCGCCGCACGCCTTGCTCTTGGCCTCTTCAAGGGCCATCTTGATGGAGTTGACGACGGTCGAGGTCTGGGTCAGCGAGCTGCCGGTCATGGGCAGGGCCGACACGATCTTGATGGTCTGCGGGGCGATGCTGCCAGACGCAGCCTTCGGCGCATCCGTCGCCTTAGCGGCAACGGCCGCGGCCACGGTCGGCGCGGCCGCCTTCACCTCGGCCACGACAGTCGGCGCCACTGCCTTGACAGCCGCTGCGGCGGTGGGCGCCGCCTTCTCGACGGCCGCCTGCTGGGCCGGGCTGCACGCCGCGACGACCAGCATGACAATAGCCGTCATCGCCAATACGAGCCACTGCATACGTTTCATGGGTCTTCTCCTCCGGAAGTAAGACTGGGTTGGGTAGGCAGGGAGCACTACAACGCTGTAGGTCGGCTGCCGTGGCACTGTGAGAATGGGGCGATTCTATGCAAGTCGCCGGGGTTTGTCAAGGGCGATACCGCTAGCCATCCCACGCCCCGCCACGCGCGGCGCGGCCCACCGCCACCGCTCGCGGGTGACTTTGGCGGCCTGCGGCAGCCGTGCTATAATTCGCTCAGCCTGATGTCGTTCAATAAGGGAGGAAACGTTGGCAGATACTCAAAAGAAGCGACGCCGATCGACGAGCGAGATCATCATCTGGGTGGTGGGCATCCTGGTCGTCATCAGCATGATTCTCAGCATGGCGCTGCCCTTGCTCATGACGCGCTAGCCACGGCTCAGCGCACGACGGTTCCCCGCTTGATTACCCGGACCACCGGGTTGTCGCCAAAGCCATAGGCCAGCCAGCGGTAGTCGGCCACGTCAAGGAGGAGTATATCCGCCACCTTGCCAACGGTCAGGCTGCCGTTTTCACGTTCGCGTCCGACGGCCGCCGCCGCGTTCCGCGTCGCCGCTATCACGGCCTCGCCGGGCGTCATGCCCGTGTACCGACAGGCCAGGGCGACCATGAACGGCATAGACTCGCAGACGCAGGTGCCGGGGTTGAGGTCCGTTGCCAGGGCCACTGTCGCGCCGGCGTCGATGAGGGCGCGGGCGTCGGCATAGTGGGCATGGCCCAGGCCAAAGCTCGTCCCCGGCAGCACGACGGCTACCACCCCCGCCTCGGCCAGGGCCGCCCGGTCCTCAGCCGGCGTAACCGCCAGGTGGTCGGCCGAGATCGCGCCGAGCCGCGCTGCCAGCGCCGCGCCGCCCAGGTGGGCAAACTCGTCGGCGTGAATCTTGATGCGATAGCCTAGCGCCCGCGCCCGCGTCAGGATAGCCGCACTCTGCTCGACGGTGAACGCGCCCGCGTCGCAGAAGACGTCCACGAACTCGATGGGCTGCCCCTCGGCGGCCAGCTTTCCCAGGTCGTCGACAATGAAATCGGTGTAGTCGTCGGCTCGCCCGATGTACTCGGCGGGCACGGCGTGCGCGCCGAGGTATGTCGGCACTAGCTCGATGGCGTGGCTGCGGTTTAGCTCCTCAATGACGCGCAGCATGCGCCGCTCGGTCTCGCCGTCCAGGCCGTAGCCGGTCTTGGCCTCGACGGTCGTTGTGCCGAGGCTGAGCATACGATCCAGGCGCGTCCGCGTGGCGGCCAGCAACTCGTCGTCGGAGGCGGCGCGGGTGGCGCGGACGGTGGACATGATGCCGCCGCCGGCCGCCATGATATCCAGGTAAGTCGCGCCGCGCAGGCGCATCTCGAACTCGGCGACGCGGTCGCCGGCGTAGACGACGTGGGTGTGGGCGTCGACGAAGCCGGGCAGGACCACGTGGCCGCGCGCGTCGAGGGCCTCGGCCGCGCTGTCCACCTGGGCCAGCACGTCGGCCGTCGGGCCGACGGCGACGATGCGCCCGTCGTGGCAGGCAACCGCGCCATCCGCGACCAGGCCGAGGCCGCCGTCCATGGTTAGGAGTTGTGTGGCGTGGGTGATGAGCAGATCGGTGTGCATGGTGAGTGGAGATTAGCGATTAGGGATTGGAGATGGTAGGTTGGAGATGAGCCAGTCAAGTTCGGCTTCAGCAAACAAAGGTGGGGCAGCCGCAGCCTCTTCGAGCGTCAAGTATACACCCTCTTCCTCTTTGAGGCCTGAATCGCGCCGTCCGTTGGCTGTGCGTTGAGTGCGCAGACTGGCGACGAAGGCGTTGAGCTGGCGGGCCAGGTCGGTGAGTTGCGATGACAGGCCCTCCACCTCTAGCTCAGGCATCAAGGCCCGCTGTTGGGCGCGATTGAGCCAATACTTGGTCTCGAACAGGCTGCCACGGGCGTAGTACAGAAATTGTATCTTCTCGCTGTAGTGGAAACGCCCAAAGGACTCGGCGATATTCGCGCCAATGGAGTCGGAGGCGCGAACCAGTTGCTTCCCCACCGTGTCGCGCGGGAACACTGGCCACTGACTCACGCGCTTCCAGACTTCATCCGCTACGGCCTCCGCCGCCTTCAACACCCGCAGCTCCTCCATCCCTGTGCTCATCCCGCCCTCCCCGATAATCTCTAATCCCCAATCTCTACTCTCTACTCTCCAATCTTCCTCTCCCGGTACGCGCGCCCATTCGCCACATACCGCGCCGCGGACGCGAGGTTCTCCGCCACCTGCGCGTCGCTCAACGCGCGCACAACCTTGGCGGGCAGGCCAACGACCAGCGAGCGCGGCGGGATGACCTCCCCCGCACGGACGACGGCCCCCGCCCCGACGATGGACCCCGCGCCGACGACCGCGCCGTTGAGGACAATCGCGCCCATGCCGATGAGGCAGCCGTCCTCGATAGTCGCGGCGTGGATGATGGCGCGGTGGCCGACGGTCACGTCCGCGCCGATGGTACACGGCTCGTCGGGGTCAACGTGGACGATGACCTGGTCCTGGATGTTGGTGCGCGGGCCGATGCGGATGGCATCGTTGTCGCCGCGTAGCACCGCGCCGAACCAGACGCTCGTGTCCTCGGCCAGGACGACGTCGCCGATAATCGTCGCGCTGGCGGCGACGAAGGTGGTGGGGTGGATGGTGGGCGTGACGTTCAGGCGGCGGGACATAGATGATCTCCCGGGAAGCAGATAGCAGAAGGCGAGCGACCGACGACCGACGACCGACGACCGACGACCGACGGCCGCTAGCCCCCCTGCTCCTTGTCCGACCCGTGGTCGGTGGTCCGTGGTCGCACGGCTGTTGACTTGCTGCTCTCTCCATGATATAACAGGTGACACCGAGGGTAAAGTGCGTGTACTTCGAGATTCTTGGCGACATTACTGACATCGAAGTGATTGCCGCTCAGCGATCTATTCGTGAGCTAGCTGCCCTTCGTGAGCAATACGGCCAAGGGCGCTGGCGCAAGTTGAAGGGCATCGCGACGGTTCGGCTCACGAATGGCCGCCTTCGGCTGGCAGAAGTGCATTGGTACGAAGCTGAAGGCATCGGCAGACGGAAGATCAAGATCAAGCGGTTTCTAGCCGAGGATTTATGACAGAGGTACTCCAACCGCAGTTTGTCATCTGCGTGCGAAACTCAGGCGCGGAGGATCTTGAGCTCCGCAAGCTGTATCAGGTCGTGCCCGACGAGGAGGCGGCGCGCGACGGCTACCTGCGCGTGATCGACGAGTCGGGTGAGGACTACCTGTACCCGGCCGAGTTCTTCGTGGCGGTCGAGCTACCGGCCACAGCCACGGCGGCGCTGCTGGCGTCGTAAGCCGGTTGACGATATGCGGGGCACGGTCGCGCCGAGTGACTGTGCCCCGCTTGCTGTTTGCCCCTCAATTCAGATAGCCACATGGTCAAAATTCGCTATTGACGACGGCGGGCAAGCATGTTATGATGGAATCACGAGAACGCCCTTAAGTCATGCGTCCTTGCCTGCGAGTTGCCCATGATGGGCGAAGGAGTCGACGATGACCTCCGAACATGGTGACATTTCCCTGCTGGAACATCCCGAGGCTCAGCGACTGTTGAAATCCACCAACATGGCCCACCTGGCCTACATCTGGCCCGACGGCACACCCCGCGTCGTGCCCATCTGGTTCGAGTGGAACGGGCAAGAGATCGTCCTCGGCACGCCCATTGGAGCGCCCAAGGTCAAAGCGCTGATGGCGAACCCAAACGTCGCCCTGACCATCGACGAGGAGGTCTGGCCCTACAAGGCACTCATGATTCGCGGGACGGTGAAGGTCGACGTGCAAGACGGGGTAACGCCCGAGTACGCCGCCGCCGCCAAGCGCTACTTCGGCGAGGAGGGCGGCACACAGTGGATCAAGCAACTCGAGCAACTTCCAGCGAAATCAGCCCGAATCGCCCTCACACCGGGGTGGGTGACGGTGATAGACTTTGAGCAGCGTTTCCCCAGCGCCCTCGAGAAGGCGATGGAGGAGGCACAAAAGTAGGGCAACGGCGGAACGATACGAGATGCGGGGGTAGCGTGCGATTGCCGCCACCCCCGCGCCGAGGTTGCCTCGCCTTCGTCCGCCTCCTCACCTCTTGATGCGCGCCAGGTGGGCGCGGCGACCGGGCGCCTACAGCCTACCCGCGTCCCATCATCCCCGCTACACCTCGTCGGCGAGCTGCTGCGCCCGGCGGATGAGCCGCGCCAGCTCATCGAAGCCCTTCTGCCAGAAGGCGCGCTCGGTCAGGTCGATGCCCAGCGGCCGTACCAGGTCCTGCGGGGCCGCGCTGCCGCCGCTCTCCAGCAGGCGCGTGTAGCCGGGCACGAAGGCCGCGCCCTGCTCGCGGTACATCTGGTACAGGGCCAGCACCAGCAACTCCCCAAAGACATACGCATACGTATAGAAGCGCGTGCCGATGAAGTGGGGGATGTACGACCAGCCCCAGCGGTAGCCGTCCGTCATCTGCAAGGCGTCGCCGTAGTAGGGGGCATTGGCATCCCACCAGAAGCCCTTGAGCAGGTCGGGCGTCAGGCGCTGACTGGCGCGGGCGGCATAGGCCCGCTGCTCGTAGCGCGTCAGCACGTTCTGGCGGAACACGGTCGCCATCATGTCCTCGATGGTTCCCGTCAGCAGGGCCAGCTGGTCCGCCGTGCTACCCTGTCGCGCCACCAGGTGATCGAAGACGGTGATCTCGGCGAAGACGGAGGCCGTCTCGGCGACGGGCAGGCTGGGGTGGTAGTTGTAGATGTTCTGCGCCCGCCCGGCCAGGTAGTCGTGGATGCCGTGGCCCAGCTCGTGGGCGACGGTCAGCGCGTCGCGCAGGCTGTCGGTGTAGTTGCACAGGATGTACGGGTGAACGGCGGGCGTTACCCCGGAGCAGAACGCGCCGCCGCTCTTGCCGGGCCGCACCTCGGCGTCGATCCAGCTCTTGTCGTAGAACTGGCGGGCGATGTCGGCGAAGGCGGGGCTAAAGCCGGCCAGAGCTTCGAGGATGATGTCCCGCGCCTCATCGTAGCCCAGCTGGCGCGCCGTCTGGCCGATGGGCGCGTACTGGTCGTAGATGGTCGGCTTGTCCAGGCCCAGCAGTCGCCCCTTGAGCCGCCAGTAGTCGTGGGCGAGATGATAGTTGTCCTCGACGACGGCCATCATGGTCTCGACAGCGGCCGGCTGAATCTCATTGTACAGGTGCTGCGCCGCCATGGGATCGGGATAGTGGCGCAGGCGGTCCATCGTCAGGCGGTCCTGGACGATGGTGTCGTAGATGAAGGCGCGCAGTTGCTCCTGGGGCTTGAGGGTGTCGTAGACGGCATCGTGGGCGGCGCGGCGCACGCTGCGGTCGGGGTCGCGCATGAGATTGAACGCGGCGTCGAGGGGAATCGCCTCGACCTTGCCATCGCGGGGCACGGGGATGAGCAACGCGGACGTCTGCTCGGTGAACAGGCGGCTCCAGGCCGTGACACCCGACAGGTCCTTCTCGCGCACCATCTTCTCTTCCGGCTCGCTGAGGGTATGCGGCGTATAGAGGCGCTCGACGCGCCGGCTGTGGGCGTAGTCGGCCAGGCGCGGATCGGCCATCAGGCGCTCGGCGTCCGCCTCCGCCACGGCCTGCCACTCCAGGTCGAAGAACAGGGTGGTATTGTTGACGGCGGTCAGGCGCTGCTGGACGCGCTGCTGGGCGTTCTGGATAGCCACGTTCTGGGTATCAGCGGCGAAAGCCAGCGAGGCGTATGAGCCAAGTCGTCCCTGGGCGTCGTAGACCCTTTCGAGGTGTCGGAGCGCGGCCAGGAGATGCTCGACCGAGGGGCCGCCGACGACGTTGATCGTGCCGCGATAGGCGGCGGCGAAGTCGTCGGCGTCGCGGGTGACGCGGTCGAGGGCGGCGGCCAGGGCCGGGTCATCAGGCCCGGCGAACAGGTCGCTGAGGTCCCAGCGCACACCGGCGGCGCTGGTTGTCGTAGCAACGGGTGAAGTCACGGAAACTCCTTTGGTGGATGCAGGCGCTATAGCGGTCGCTCTATCTTCATATGGTCCAGGCGACAACCGGGTTCACGGTGAGCGCTGACAGCCACCGCGCGCAAAGCGCGGGATGTGACCATCCCGCGCCTGGCCGTGGATTCCGAGTCAGCAGGGCCACGGTCATCAGTGGGCGACGCGCTCGCCAGTCTTGAGGCTGGCCGTGTTGTCCAGCATCTCCAGGGCCGTCTGACGGGTGAGGGTGGTATCCGCGCCGAGCATGACGGCGATCTCGTCGACGCGCTCGTCGCCGTCGATGGCGCGAATGACGGTCGCCGTCCGGTCGCCGACGACGCGCTTGGCGACGCTGAAGTGGCTGTCGCCATACGAGGCAATCTGGGGCAGGTGGGTGATACAGATGACCTGATGGGTGAGAGTGGCCACGCCGTTGGCGGTTGTCAGTCGCCACAGCTTGCGACCCACGATCTCGCCAACGCGGCCGCCGATGCCCTGGTCGATCTCGTCGAAGATGAGCGTCGGCACGGTATCCCCCGCCGCCAGGACCGTCTTGAGGGCCAGCATCAGGCGCGACGTTTCGCCGCCGGAGGCGATCTTGACCAGTGGCTTGAGCGGCTCGCCGGGGTTGGGCGAGATGAGGAACTCCACGTGGTCGACGCCGGTCGTCTCGAAGGCGTAGCGGCGACCGTCGATGGGGCAGCCATCCTCCGCCTCGATGCGCGCCAGGTGAGCCGCGAACTGGGTGCGCTCCATACGCAACTCGGCCAACTCGACCTCCACCGCGCGGGCCATCCGCTCGCCCGCCGCGCGGCGGGCCTGGGATAGCGCCTCGGCCTGGCCGCCCAGCACGGCCAGCAGCCGCTCTTCCTCAGCGGCGAGTTGCTCCATGCGCTCGCCGCGATTCTCGATGCCGGCCAGCTCGGCCGAGGCACGCTCGGCGAAGGCTAGGACATCGGCGATCGTCTCGCCATACTTGCGCTTCAGGTTGTGGACGAGGGTCAGTCGCTCCTCCACCTCTTGCAGCCGCGCCGGGTTAGCCTCAATCTCGTCGCGGTAGTCGCGCATAGCGCGCCCGACACCTTCCAGGCTGTCCATCGCCGCGACGAGGGCGGCGTCCTGGTCGGCCAGGCGAGGGTCAAGGCGAGCAAGACTGCCCAGGTTATCGGCGGCGTCGCCGAGCAGGTCGAGCACGCCGCGCTGCTCATCGCCCGGCTCGTAGAGGAGGGCATAGACCGTCTCAGCCAGTTCCATCAGCTTGTGGGCATTGACGAGCCGGACTCGCTCCTGGACAAGTTCCTCATCCTCGGTCGCGCTCAGACCGGCGGCCTCGATTTCGTCCACCTGGAAACGCAGCATCTCCTGGCGGCGGGCCAACTCACGCTCGTCGCGGCGCAGCGCAGCCAGTTCGGCGCGCACGGCCCGCACGGCCCGCACCGTCTCGGCCAGCGCCGACCGCGGCGCGCCGAGGCCCGCGTAGCGGTCGAGAAGCTCGATGTGCTGGCGCACGCGAAGGAGAGACAGGTGCTCACTCTGGCCGTGGATATCGACCAGGGCCTCGCCGACCGCGCCGAGGATAGCGACCGTCACAGCGCGGCCGTTGACGCGGCCGGTGCTGCGGCCGGCCGCGGTGATCTCGCGGGTGAGGATGAGGTCGTCGCTCTCTCCGGCGGCTTCGGTCAGGCCATACTCGTCCAGAACCGGCTGTAGTAGGGCACGCTGATCGTCCGACAGGACAAAGACGCCTTCAATCCGCGCCCGGTCGGCGCCCGCCCGCACCCAGGCCGAGTCGGCGCGCGCACCCAGCAGGACGCCAAGGGCGTCGACGATGATAGACTTGCCCGCCCCCGTCTCGCCGGTCAGCACGTTGAAACCGGGCGCCAGGCGCAGCTGGAGGCGGTCAATGATAGCGAAGTC
>JAHCIE010000108.1 GCA_026129385.1 Anaerolineae bacterium | reverse complement strand
GCATCGGCGAGGGTGCGGCCATGATGCGCACCAAGGGTGAGGCGGGCACGGGCAACGTGGTCGAGGCGGTGCGCCATGCGCGCACGGTGCTGGGCGAGATTCGCCGCCTCCAGGGGCTGCGCCCCGAGGAGTTGATGCACACGGCAAAGGAACTCGGCGCGCCCTACGAGCTGGTCCAGCAGGTGGCCGCGACCGGCAAGCTACCCGTGGTGAACTTCGCCGCTGGCGGCCTGGCGACGCCTGCCGACGCCGCGTTGATGATGCAGCTGGGCGTGGACGGCGTCTTCGTCGGCAGCGGCATCTTCAAGTCCGGCGACCCGTACCGCCGGGCGAAGGCCATCGTCGAGGCGACGACCCACTACACCGACGCCAAGATCATCGGCGCGGTGTCGCGCGGGTTGGGCGAGGCGATGGTGGGCCGGGAGATTCACCAGATTCCCGAGGCCGAGCGCCTCGCGTCGCGGGGATGGTGACGGATGCAGCGCGTGGGTGTGCTGGCCCTGCAAGGGGCCTTTCGCGAGCACGTCGAGCGCGTGCGGCAGTTAGGCGTTGACGCCGTTGAGGTCCGCCGGCCTGAGCAGCTGGCGGGCCTCGACGGCCTGATCATCCCCGGCGGCGAGAGCACGACCATCGGCAAGCTGATGGTGCAGTACGAGCTGCTCGCGCCCATTCGCGCCCTGGCCCAGGCGGGGACGCCAGTGTGGGGCACGTGCGCCGGCATGATCGTCCTGGCGAAGGACATCGGCCCCAGCGAGCCGCCCTGGCTGGGGGTGATGGACATTCGCGTCGCGCGCAACGCCTTTGGCCGTCAGGTGGCGAGCTTCGAGGCCGACCTGGTGGTACCGGCCCTCGGCGGCGAGCCGTTTCGCGGCGTGTTCATCCGCGCCCCGTGGATCGAGGTCGCCGGGGATGATGTGGAGACGCTGGCCTGCCTGGAGGGCGGGACCATCGTCGCGGCGCGGCAGGGCCACTTGCTGGCGACGGCGTTCCACCCCGAGCTGACCGACGACGACCGCTTCCACCGCCTGTTTCTAGGCTTGCGAGCCGCGACGTGACGCCCGCGCGCGGCCCCTGGTTCCGCGACGGCGACGGCCGCCCCTGGCGGGGGCGTGACCCGGGCCGCTGGATCTTCGCGCGCTTCGCCATCGGCTTCGGTCTAGTGTCGCTGCTGCTCATCGCGTGGATGGGCGCGCTGGCCTTCCTCCTGACGCGGCTGGCGGGCGGAACGGGCGCGACGGCCGTCGCCGTCTGGCTGGGCGGTTGCGGTCTCGTCCTGGTCCTGCCCCTGCTCATCTTCATCCTCGGCCGCCGCGTCTTCGTCCAGTTCGCCGCGCCCCTGGGCGACCTGGTGGCGGCTGCCGATACCGTGGCGCAGGGGGACCTGAGCGTGCGCGTCGCGGTGCGCGGCCCCGGCGAGTTGCGGCGGTTGGGCGCGGCCTTCAATCACATGGTGGGGGAACTGGCGCGCGCCGATCAGCAACGGCGCAACCTGACCGCCGATGTGGCCCACGAGTTACGGACGCCGCTGCATGTCATCCAGGGCAACCTGGAAGGTATGCTCGACGGCGTCTACGCGCCCACCCCCGACACCCTCGACGCCACCCTCGGCGAGACGCGCGCCCTGGCCCGTCTGGTGGACGACCTGCAAACCCTGTCTCTGGCCGAGGCGGGGCGGCTGCCGCTGACGCTGGAACATGTCGACATCGCCGAACTGCTGGCCGACGTGGTGACGAGCTTCAGTGGGCAGGCGGAGGCGGCGGGCGTCGCACTTCGCGCGGCGACGGATGGCGAGGGACTGGCCGCGCTGGCCGACTGGGGGCGGCTGGATCAGGTCCTCAGTAATCTGGTCGCCAACGCGCTGCGCCACACCCCGCCCGGCGGGCACATCACGCTGAGCGCAGCGGCCGACGGCCCGACGCAGGTGCGCGTCACAGTGGCGGACAGCGGCGAGGGCATCGCCGCCGAGGATGTGCCCTTCGTCTTCGACCGCTTCTGGCGCGGCGATCCGGCCCGCTCACGCGAGGGGAACGCGGGCAGTGGGTTGGGGCTGGCGATTGCGCAGCAGCTGGTCCAGGCGCAGGGAGGCAGCATCGCCGTGACGAGCGCGGTGGGACAGGGCGCGACGTTCACCATCCACCTGCCGGCGGCCAGCCACCGCGCGCCCAGCTAACGAATCGGCTGCTGCGCCGGTAGTCCCGCCCGGCGCGGATACGATGGCGGCGTGCGGTGCGGCTTCGGCATGACCACCACGGCGCGCGCCTCGTCCAGCCCCGGCAGGCGATACTCGGCCAGGCTCACCGCGCCGCCGCCCAGGACGCGCACCGCCTTCGCCGCCCGCGCGACCTCCTCGGCGGCCCCGGCCCCCTTCTGCGCCAGCGCCGCACCGCCCACCTTGACCAGGGGCAGTAGATACTCCGCCAACACCGGCAGGTCGGCCACGGCCCGCGCCACGGCCACGTCGAACTGCTCGCGGTAGGCCCTGTCGCGGCCCAGGTCCTCGGCGCGGGCGTGGATGGCCCGCGCGCCCGTCATCGCCAGCGCCCCAATCACGTGGTCGACGAACTGCACCTTCTTGCCGACACTGTCGGTCAGGACCACGTCCAGGTCGGGGCGGGCAATCTTGAGGGCCAGCCCCGGCAGCCCCGCCCCCGCGCCCACGTCGATGACCTTCGCCTGGTGCGGGAACCACTCCCCCGCCACGGCCAGCAGGGCTAGCGAGTCCAGGAAGTGCTGCACCTGCACCGCCTCCGCCTCGGTGATGCGCGTCAGGTTGAAGCGCGCGTTCCACTCGACGAGCAGGCGGTAGTAGGCGTCGAATTGGGCGAGTTGGTCGTCGGTGAGGGGCAGGCCGCGCGCGGCCGCCTCGCGGGCGAGGGTATCTTGCATGCGGAGGATTATAGGGTTAGGGTAGTTTTTGACAACTCCTTGCCCACGCCTATACTTCGATTCCCACACACAAGGAGGTAGCGCCCCATGGCCACCCTTATTCGTCCCAACATTGGCACGCTGATGGCTCCCCTGAGCGAGGTCGACCCTGAGTTGGCCGCCGCCATCCACGCCGAGGAAGACCGCCAGCGCAACAATATCGAGCTGATCGCGTCCGAGAACTACACCAGCCGCGCCGTCCGCGAGGCGGTGTCGAGCGTGTTGACCAACAAGTACGCCGAGGGCTACCCGGGCAAGCGCTACTACGGCGGCTGCGAGTGCGTCGATGTGGCCGAGGACCTGGCCCGCGAGCGCGTCAAGCGGCTGTTCGGCGCGGAGTACGCCAACGTCCAGCCCCACTCCGGCTCCCAGGCCAACATGACGGCCTACATGGCCCTGGTGCAGCCCGGCGACACGATCATGGCGATGGACCTGGCCCACGGCGGCCACCTGACCCACGGTAGCCCCGTCAACTTCTCCGGCCAGCTGTACAAGATCGTCCCCTACGGCGTGGCGAAGGAGACCGAGACCATCGACATGGACACCGTGGCGCGGCTGGCCGAGGAGCACAAGCCCAGGCTCATCGTCACCGGCGCGACGGCCTACCCGCGCCTGTGGGACTTCGCCCGCTTCCGTGAGATCGCCGACAGCGTGGGCGCGTACCTCCTGTGCGACATGGCCCACTTCGCGGGCCTGGTGGCGGGCGGCGCGCACCCCAACCCCGTCCCCTACTGCGACATCGTGACCTCGACGACCCACAAGACGCTGCGCGGGCCACGCGGCGGCATCGTCCTGTGCCGCGAGGCGCACGCCAAGGCCGTCGACCGGGCCAACTTCCCCGGCACCCAGGGCGGCCCGCTGATGCATGTCATCGCCGGCAAGGCGGTCGCCTTCGAGCTGGCGCTGCGCCCTGAGTTCCGCGACTACGCGCAGGCCATCGTCGATAACGCCCAGACCCTGGCCGCGTCGCTCCAAAAGGCCGGGCTGCGCATGGTGTCGGGCGGGACGGACAACCACCTGATGCTGATGGATCTCACCTCGACGCCGGTAACGGGCAAGCAGGCTGAGAAGCTCCTCGACGAGGTCTCCATCACGGCCAACAAGAACATGATTCCCTACGACCCGCGCACGCCCTTTGTCACCAGCGGCATCCGCCTCGGCACGCCGGCCGTGACGACGCGCGGCTTCGGGGTGGCGGAGATGGAGCGCATCGCCGGCTGGATCAGCGAGGTGCTGCACAGCCCGGACGACGCCGACCTCAAGGCGCGCGTCCGCGCCGAGGTCCACGCCCTGACGGAGCAGTTCCCGGTGCCGTGAGGCGACCACCAACCACCGACCACCGACCACCGTCAGAGGGTTGCAGGGTGAAAGTTGGAAGGTTATAGCACGGTGTCTTCACCTGCAATGTTCAACCTTCCAACCTTCAACTCGTCCGTGGTCGGTCGTCGGTCGTCGGTCGTCGGTCGTCGGTCATCGAAGCGAAACGCGGGTAAGCCAGCTGGCCTACCCGCGTTTGCGTGAGAGACGAGGCTCGCGGCGGGGACGCCTCCCCCTGAGCGCGCCGCCACGCCGCGCCCCGTCCCCATGGGGGGAACCTTACTTCATCCGCAGGCGATGCCACGCCACACCCAGAATGCCCGCCAGCGCCCCCAGGCCGCCCACGAGTTCCGCCAGCGGTATGGGCAACTCACCCGTGGGCGGCATGGCCTGCGGCGACGCCTTCGCCGTGGCCGTGGCCGCCAGCGGCGACTGCGCCCTGGCCGGAGCAGTAGGTTGCCCCTTGCGCGGCGTCGCCTGCGCCGTGGCAGCCGTGGTCGACGGAGCGGTGGGCACGGCGGTCGGCGTGCGGGTGGGGAGGGGCGTAGCCGTCGGCGTCGGGAGCAGCGGCCCCGGCGTCGGTCGCGCCGGGGTAACGCCCATCGGCGGCAGCGGGACGTTCTCCACCGGCGGAATCATCTTGAGGTACTGGGCAATCGCGAGGCGGTCCTGGTCGCTCAACTGGCTGAGACCGAAGCCCTGGAACGCCTTGTGGCCGACGCCGATGGTCTCAGCCATCAACCCGGCCGCGCGCGGCTTACCGCCGGGCCGCTCGCCCGTCTGGAGGAAGGTCGCGATCTGCGCCTCGTTCCACGCGCCCAGGCCCGTCTTCTGGTCGGGGGTGATATTCGGCGCAAGCTGGAGGCCTCTGGTGGTGGGGATGATGTTGCCCGCCAGCATCTTGGTGCGGTCGGGCGCGCCCACGGCGTTACTGGGCGTGTGGCAATCGCCGCAACCCGCCACGTTGACCACCAGGTATTCGCCGCGCGCGACGCCCGATGTGGGCGCGGCGGGCGGGAAGCCGCCGACCGGCGGAGCGGGCGGCACGGGACCGCTGAGTCTCGTCGGCGGCACAGCGTTCTTCACGGCGGGCACGCTGCGCAGGTAGGCGATGATGTCCTGGATGTCCTGCGCGGCCAGGCCCGCGTAGTTGGCAAAGGGCATCAGGGGGTGAAGCTGGTGGCCGTCGCGGCTCGTCCCCTCGCGCAGGGCGCGCTCGATCTCGGCGTCGCTCCAACCGCCGAGGCCGGTGTCCCGGTCGGGGGTGAGGTTCTTGGCGGTGATGACGCCGAAGGGGCCGCTGAAGGATTGGCCGAAGGGGGCGGAGTCGGGCTGCTCGACGGGCGCGCCGTCCTTGTAGCCCGCCAGGTTCTGGCCGTGGCACGACCAGCAGCCCGCCGCGCTGACGAGAATACGGCCGCGCGCCGCGTCGGCCTGGCCCGGTGGCGCGGCCATCGCCAGCCTTGCCACGAGCGCGGCGAGGGCAACCGCGCCCATCAGACAGAGGAGCGTCCGGAGTCGTCGCATGAGGCCTCCCAGCGGCGGGCGGCCCCTCTTCCGCCCGCTGTGTTCAGCCTGTATAACGTCGGATTATGTGAAAGTTGTACGCACCGAGGACCCTCTTTTGTGAAAGAATAGTGAGTAACTGCTTGATAGGAACACAGTGATCGGTGACCCACTGCTTTTCCCCTGGTCTCTGGACGACTCGATGGGCGCTGCTATAATTCATTGCAATGAATCCATGTGCGGCGCTCTGGTGTAGAGTGTTTTAGCCATGCTTGACCACTACGCTTCGCTCACAAACGGGGACCTAGTACCTATAGACGTGCTGGACCAGGCTGAGTACATCCGCCAGGTGGCGTTTGCACAGCTAGATCAAGGGAGACGAACGCAGCTAGGTCAGTACTCAACCCCTTTGTCTACTGCTCGTCTTATGGCATCTATGTTTGAGTTCCGCGAGCCGGCCCTTCGGCTTCTAGATCCAGGGGCAGGCAGTGGAGTTCTTACAGCAGCTGTTATTGTTGAGGCGCTTGCACGATCCATTCCTCCCACTAGCGTTGAGGTAGTGGCATATGAAGTCGATCAGAGGCTCGTCCGCCATCTAGACGCGACTTTGCAGTTGTGTCAATGGTTTTGTGAGCAGAGGGGAGTATCTTTTGAGGCTGATATTCGTGAAGAGGATTTCGTAAGCCATGCTTTGCCGATAGTAGCGGGAGATCTGTTCGCTCCCCCGCTTATTCCCTTTACGTGTAGTGTGCTTAATCCTCCGTACAACAAGATCGGCGCTACCTCTACAATTGGAAAGCGGTTGCGTCGTGCTGGAATAGAAGTCACGAATAGCTACGCTGCATTTGTTGCTCTGGCTACGGCGATGCTAGGTCCTAAGGGAGAGCTTGTCTCTATCACCCCGCGCAGTTTCTGCAACGGCCCTTACTTCCGGGCGTTTCGCCGTCTCTTCTTGCATAAGATGCGGCTGAGACGGATTCATGTTTTTGATGCTCGAGATCAGGTCTTCCGAGATGATACGGTCCTTCAGGAAACAGTCATCGTTAGCGCTGTACGGGATCAGGAGCATCAGTCCGTTTGTATTTCGTCCAGTACGAGCGCTGATGATGATTACGAAACGAGGCGAGACGTTGCGTAGCGTGAGGTCGTAGCTCCCAGCGATCCCGACTTCGTCATTCACATTGTTACAGACGAGGTCGGATCGCGTTTCAGCCAGGAGGTGCAGAAACTTACAACTACCCTTGATGATCTCGGATTGATGGTCTCCACAGGAAAGGTAGTCGACTTTCGTGCGCGTCATCTGCTCACATTGTCTCAAGGCGATAATACTGTTCCGCTGCTCTACCCGCAGAACTTGTCGAAGGGAGCTATCACCTGGCCTGTAGGGTCTAGCAAGAAGCCCCAGTACATTGTGAATAGCCCGGAAAGCCGGCCCCTTCTGGTTCCGTCTTCCTGCTATGTTCTAGTCAAGAGATTCTCTGCTAAGGAGGAAGCCCGGCGTGTCGTAGCCGCTCTATATGATGCTACTCACTTCGATGCCCCCTACGTGGGTGTAGAGAACCATCTGAACTACTATCACAGCAATGGCGCAGGACTGGATACCGTATTGGCGAAGGGCCTGACGGTATATCTTAACTCCACTTTTGTCGATGAATACTTTCGACAGTTCAGCGGACATACCCAAGTCAACGCTGCGGACCTGCGCCGTCTCCAATATCCTTCGCGCGAACAATTAGAATCATTGGGATATCTCATTACCGACAGGTTTCCATCCCAGGCCGAAGTTGACCAGCATGTTCAGGAGGTTCTGCGAGCCATGGATCAGCATCTCTCGCAGTTGGATCCGCTGGCTGTAAAGCAGCGACTAGCTGAGGCCCAAAGGGCACTGAAGGAGCTAGGCTTTCCGCCACAGCAGCAGAACGAGCGGTCAGCGCTTACGCTGCTTGCTCTTCTCGACTTGTCGCCGTCCACCGCTTGGGATCAAGCGACGAATCCTATGCTTGGTATCACCCCTATGATGGAATTCTTTGCCACTCACTACGGTAGGCGATACGCCCCGAATACACGCGAGACCGTGCGACGGCAGACAATTCATCAATTCTTAGCAGCTGGGTTAGTTATGCAGAATCCCGATGATCCGCTTCGCCCGATCAATTCCGGCAAGAATGTCTATCAGATTGAAGAGGAAGCACTCGAAGTGCTGCGTTCCTTCGAAACACCTAAGTGGGAGCAGAAGTTGAGGGCGTACTTATCCTCCCTTGAAGTGGTGAGGCGGCGGTATGCAGCGGGTCGAGAGATGACCCGAATACCGCTCCGCATTAGCGAGCAGGACATTTCACTGTCCCCCGGAGGTCAGAACGTCCTCGTCGAGGCAATAGTGAACGAGTTCTGCCCACGTTTCACGCCCAACGGCATCTTGGTGTATGTTGGCGACACAGATGCCAAGTGGGCTTTCTTCAAGCCGGATGTTCTCAAGCGCCTTGGTGTCACGGTCGATAGTCATGGCAAAATGCCTGATGTCGTCGTGCATTTCGAGAAGATGAACTGGTTGGTCTTGATTGAGGCGGTGACGAGTCATGGCCCGGTCGATCCGAAGCGGCGAGCCGAGCTACAAGAGATCTTCCAGCAATCCTCAGCAGGACTTGTATTCGTCACTGCTTTTCTGGACCGCCGGACCATGGCCCGCTATCTCAAGGACATATCGTGGGAGACCGAGGTCTGGGTAGCCGACGCCCCCGATCACCTTATACACTTCAACGGGGAGCGGTTCCTTGGTCCGTACTAAGTTCTTCCCTCTTGTCCGCGCCGCTGGGCCAGCGCCACGAACGGCTTCAGCGCCGCCGGGTTCGCCATACTGTCAGGGTTGGCGGCCTGGTGGGGGTCCGCGCCCATGAGAATCTTCTTGATGGGCACTTCCATCTTCTTGCCGTTCAGCGTGCGCGGTACTTCGGTGATCTCGATGATGTCGTCGGGGACGTGGCGCGGCGACAGGCTGTCGCGGATGCGGGCCTTGATGCGCGCCTTGAGGGCGTCGTCCAGATCGACGCCGGGGCGTAGCACGACGAACAGGGGCATGTAGCCGTCGGCCCCCATCGCTTCCAGGTCGATCACCAGGCTGTCCATCACCTCTGGCAGGCTCTCCACCACGCTGTAGAACTCACTGGTCCCCATGCGCACGCCCATGCGGTTGAGGGTCGAGTCGGAGCGGCCGTAGATGACCGCGCTGCCGCGCGGCGTGATCTTGATCCAGTCGCCGTGCCGCCACACACCGGGGTACATGGTGAAGTAGCTGCTCAGGTAACGCTGGCCGTCGGGATCATTCCAGAAGTAGATGGGCATCGACGGCATCGGCTCGGTGATGACCAGTTCCCCCACCTGGTCCGTCAGCG
>JAHCIE010000107.1 GCA_026129385.1 Anaerolineae bacterium | reverse complement strand
TTCAGGCGGTGCGCGTGGCGCGTCGAGCCAGGCATTGCCCGCCGGCGTGGCGTTCGTATACTTAGGATGTTGGAGCTTACCAGGGTGGTGAGAGATATTTTAAATGACGAGGCTGAATGACCTGTAAGACTATCTACCTGATCCGCCACGCCGCGCCCCAGGAGGGGACGGGCATTGCCTACGATGTGCCGCCGGGGCCACCCCTGTCCGAGGCGGGCCAGCGCGAGGCGCGGCAGATGGCCGAGTTTCTGGCGGGGCGCGGTATCCAGCGCATTGTCCACTCGCCCCTCGATCGTACTGCCATGACGGCCGAGGCGCTGGGCACGCGGCTGGGGCTGCCGGTGGTGCTGGACGTTGACCTGGCTGAGCATCGGCGCGGCGAGACCGCCGACGAGGTGCGGGCGCGGATGCAGGGGTTCTTTGCCCGCGAGATGGCGCGGCCGGAGACGGTCCTGGCCTTCGTCAGCCACGGCAGCCCGCTGAAGCTGCTCATCGAGTGGCTGACCGACGGCCGCGAGCGCTTCGTTGGCATGCGATTCCCCGGCCACAACGTCATCCCGACGGCGGGCGTCTGGCAGGCGCGCGGCGGGCTGGGCGCGCCGTGGGAGGCGCTGTTCATCTTCCAGCCCAACATCATGCCCGCGCCGGAGCCGACGCCAGTTTGGGCGGGTGGTGGGCGGGTCGCCTAGCCGCGCGACGACGATGGCCCCGCTGCGCCTGCTGCTGGTGACGGACGCGCCCCTGGTCGAGGCGGGCGTGCGGGTGCTGCTGGAGGCGAGCGGCGAGGCCGAGGTAGTCGCGGTGGCCAGGGACGCGGCGCGCATCGCGGCGGCGCTCGCTCTCCCCTCCGGCTCCCCTGCCCCCCCGTATACGGGGGGAGCCGGAGGGGGGTGGGGGGTAGACCTGGCGCTGGTGGACCTGGACATGGCCGACGGCCAGGCGTTGCGCCTGGTGTGGTGGCTACACGACCACGCGCCGCAGATCGAGATCGTGGCTCTCAGTGACGACGACGAGGCCGTGGTGGTCGCGTTGCAGGCGGGGGTGCGGGGCGCGGTATCGCGGCGGGTGACGGCAGGCGACCTGGGTCAGGCGCTGCGCGCGGTGAGTCAGGGCGGCATGGCCCTCGATCCGCTGGCGACGGCGCGGCTGCTGCAGCGGCTGCGGGCGGCGGGCGAGGCGACGGCGCGGCCCGAACCGCTGACGCCGCGCGAGATCGAGGTGTTGCGCCTGCTCGTGGAGGGGCTGACGAACAAGGCCATCGCGGCGCGGCTGGGCATCAGCGACCACACGGTGAAGTTCCACATCGGGGCTATTATGGGCAAGCTCGGCGCGTCCAGCCGTACCGAGGCGGTGACGATGGCGGTGCGGCAGGGACTCATCCCGTTGTGACGCGCGGGGCGGACGCTGCGCGCGCCTATGCGTGTGCGATGGCGTGGGTAGGGGCGGCACCCCGTGGCCGCCCGCGTGCCTGGCGGCGAGATGGCCCCCGCCCTGGGTCGGAATACCTTACCGACCCAGGGCGTCTTTCTTGGAACGAGAGGAGGCTACGGTCGAATGTGGATGCGATACAGGGCAGAAGTCAGGGCCCACCCGTCGCGGGGCGTTACCATGCCGAGGGCAATGGGGAGCGGCGCGAGTTCTATCCGCGAAGACCAAATCTCGGTATAGGTTGCTGGCGGCCCAAAGCACTGAACGCCCTGAGCAAACGATAGGTCTGCGGCTATCACGCACAGAGTATCCGGCCTCTGGTTGACCGCAGGGGGGGCAGCGTAATATGCATAGCCGAGAGACAAAGCTTTAACTCCCCATTGAGTACCATTCCACACCCATAGAAGTTGCGCGCCGGGGGCTACGCGCGGGTCGTAGGAGGGGAACTGTGGGTCAACTCCCGCTACCCACACCTGCCCGTTCGCCCCCACCGCCAGATCGCTAATGCGCATGGTGTCAAAGTCTCTGAACTCCGACCACGCTGCCCCATCCCATCGCCACACAAAACGACCAGAGGCTCCCCACGCCTCTGAGGCAGATACTGCCACAAGATGCGACAGGTAGGGGGCTGAGGTCGGAGTGGTGTTTCGCCATGTCACCCCATCCCACCGCCACACACTGGCGGCTCTGAGCGCCCACACATTCGAGACCGACACCGCTGATACCTGAGAGAGAGACTCGCCCAGCGCCGCCTGCATATGCCAGTCTGCGTCGCCGCCAACGGCAGCCCTCTGTAGCACCTCGCCCGCCTCTGTCACCGCCCACAACGAGCCGTCAGAAGCTGCCGAGATGGACGTGACGCGCGCCGTCGAGAGAGAGGCCGTCAGACGCGGCTGGCCGCCAACGAGGTGATAAAGCGAGCCGCGCGACGTGCCCAGCCACACGTCGTCCAGGCTCAGGACGCGCATGGCCGTCCACGTCCCACCGTCGTCTGGCCCTGGCTGCGCCACTGCCCTGGCCGGCGGCGACTGCACCAAATAGGGCAGCCACACCTGGGCGGCCGGCGTCGCTGTGGGCGACGGGCCGGGCGTGGGCGTCTCGGTGGCAGTGGGGGTGGCGGTCGCGGCGAGGGTCGCCGTTGCCGTGGCGGTGACGGTCGGCGTGGGGGTGTCGGCGACGGTCGCCGTGGGGTCGGGGGGTGGATCGTCGGCCAGAGGCTGGCCGAGGCTGGTGGCGGGGTGGGCGAGCAGGGCGGCGAGGAGGAGGAGTGCGGCGGCCAGGGCAACCGCCAGGGATGGGCGACGCATGGGGATGGTCCTATAGGGGCGCGGCGGGTGGGCCAGCGCGATGAATGGGGGCGCGCCACGGCCTTCGGCGCTACTATGCTAGACGCGGCCGAGAGCGTCGGGATACGGCGACGACCGACGACCGACGACCGATGACCGACGACCAACGACCAACGACCGATGACCGATGACCGACGACCGACGACCGACGACCGATGACCGACGACCGACGACCGATGACCGACGACCGACGACCGACCACGGACCATGGACCACCGACTACCCATATTTCCAGGCCCTGACTGCCGGTATCGGTGATGCGGGGGAACGCTAGCGGCCGTACACTGGGGGGAGTGGATGAACGCTGTACGGAGCAAGACAACGGAGGACAGATGGCGACTCCTTTCAGTGGTGCGGGTGTGCTGCGCGGCCTGTCGGAGGACTTGGTGGGCCTGGTGGCGAGCGTCGCGACGTCGGTGGTCCAGGTGGATGCCCGCGACCGGCAGACGGCGAGCGGTGCGGTGTGGTCGGCCGATGGCCTGATCGTGACGGCGGATCACGTCGTCCAGCGCGAGGAGGGCATCCACGTCGGTCTGCCCGACGGGCGCACGGTCAACGCGACGCTGGTCGGGCGCGACCCCAACACGGACGTGGCGCTGCTACGCGCCGAGGCGACGGGCCTGAGCGTGCCGAGTTGGGGCGACGTGGCCGAGTTGGGGGTGGGGCAATTGGTGTTGGCGGTGGCGCGACCGAGCGGCAAGCCCATGGCGACCATCGGTGTGGTGAGCGCGTTCACCACGGCGTCGACGCGACGCGGCCAGACCCTGGACGTGGTGCAGACGGATGTGACCCTCTACCCCGGCTTCTCCGGCGGCGCGCTGGTGGACGCCCACGGCCACATCGTCGGGCTGAACTCGTCGGCGCTGGCGCGGGGTATCAGCACCGCCATCGGCGTTGGCACGGTCAGGCGCGTTGTCGGCGCGCTGACGACATCGGGGCGCGTGAAGCGCGGCTACCTGGGCGTGGGCCTGCAACCCGTGCCGCTGCCGGCGCAGATTCAGCAGGCGCTGGGCCGCGAGCAGGCGACGGGCCTGCTGGTGCTGGGGGTGGAGCCGAGCAGCCCGGCCGAGGCGGCCGGCCTCATCCTGGGCGACATCCTGGTGGGCGTCGGCGGGTCGGTCATCGCCGACATGGACGACTTGCAGGCGGAGTTGAGCGGCGAGCGCGTCGGCCAGAGCGCGCTGTTCCAGGTGGTGCGCGGCGGCCAGCCGCAGACGATGAACGTCGTCGTGGGCGAGCGGCAATAACCGACCAGTGGCGGCCCCGGTGGCCGCCTGTGTGTCCTTTGTGAGGGATGGGGATGGTGTGCTGTCGGCGGCTGCGACACACACGAGAAAGGTGAGGGAAGCGCATGAATTGGAAGATAGCGCCGGGCGTCGCGGCGGAGGCGGCGCGGGTCGTGGCACAGTTGAGGCAAAGCATGGTGATGGTGCGCGGACGCTGGCACGGCGCGGGGTCCGGCGTCGTGTGGCGCGACGACGTCATCCTGACCAATGACCACGTGGCGCGCGGCGACCGGGCGCAGGTGACGCTGGCCGACGGCCGCCACCTGGACGCGACGGTTATCGGACGCGACAAGACGCTGGACCTGGCCGCGCTGCGCGTGCCGCCCACGGGGCTGCCCAGCGCACCCATCGGCGCGTCGCGGAATCTCAAGGTCGGCCAGGTGGTGATCGCTGTCGGTAACCCGCTGGGCGTGGAAGGGGCGGCGACGCTGGGCATCATCAGCCTGGTGGGGCGGGCGGCGTCGGGTGGCCGCGAGCTGGTCGAGGCCGACATCGACGTCTACCCCGGCAACTCCGGCGGCCCCCTGGCCGACGTGGATGGTCGCGTCGTGGGCATCACGAGCATGATTCTCACGCCGGGTATCGCCCTGGCCGTGCCCGCTCACGTCGCCGACGCGGCCCTGGCGCGCTGGCTTGGCACGGCGACGCGCCGCGACCGGCTGGGCATCAAGGGTTGGGCGGTGCCGCTGCCGCCTGCCTGGGCGGAGAGCGTCGGCCAGCCGGCCGGCATTGCCGTCGGCGAGGTCGAGCCGAGGAGCGACGCGGCGGCGGCCGGGCTGCTGGTGGGCGACATTGTCGTCGGCATCGACGATGAGATGGTGAGCGACGCCGAGGCCCTCAAGCGCGCCCTGTACGCCAGTGCCGGGCCTGTGGCGGTGCGTGTCCTGCGTGGCGGCCAGGCCCGGACGGTCAGGATTGGGGGGGACATAGTGTAGCTCCACACAATCTCCACATCGGTTGCACGGCGCGCCCACATCTGCGCGCTACAATGGGCGCAGGCAGACTAACCTGACTTCCCTGCCGAAACCGAAACAACCGAGAAAGGTGGAGATGATCATGAAGCGGTTCTTGATGGTGGCGATTGTGTTGGTGACTCTGGTGGCGGCGCTGGCAGGTACGGCGCTGGCAGACGATCCCCCGACGACGTGCCCCTACGGCTGCACGCCGGGCACGGGGCAGGGGCGCGGGCCGAGTATGGGGCCAGGCGCGGGGCAAGGTGGCAATGGGCCGATGCAGCCGGGCAACAGTCCACGCATGGGCCGTCCCGACTGGGCGGGCATGGATGACGAGGTCGTGGCTATCCTGGGCCTGACCCAGACGCAACTCCACGACCTGCGCCTGGAAGGCAAGTCGCTGGCGCAGATCGCCGCCGACAAGGGCATCAGCCGCGACAGCCTGATCCAGAAGCTGACTGAGGCGCGCAAGGCGGAGTTGGCGAAGGCCGTGGCCGCCGGGCAGCTGACCCAGGAACAGGCGGATGCCATGCTACAGCGCATGACGACCGTGATCGGCGCGATGGTCGACCGCACCACGACCGGCCCGCTGTGGAACAACGGCCAGCGGCCTAATTCGGCGACGCCAGGCCAGGGCACACCCGGCCAGGGTCAGCCGAACTTCACCCGCCCCAACCAGGGTACACCCGGCCAGGGCCAGCCGAACTTCACCCGCCCGATGCAGCGCACCCCTGGCAGCGGCCCGCGCTGGGGCCAGACCCAGAGCCAATAGAGGATCCGAATCTACATTGGATGGCAGGTAAGGGCGGCCCCCTGTGGTCGCCCTCTTGTTTGGCGGCGACCTCGCCATTGCGACCCGCCACGAGATGAGGACGCGGGCGAGCGCGGAGCAAGAAGACACTGCGTTGCGGCGCGGCGTTATCTGGAGTATCCTATTCCCATGAGCCAGAAAATTCTTGTTGTGGACGATGACCGGCAGATTGCGCGGCTGGTGCGCTCATACCTGGAGCAGGCGGGCTACGACGTGAAGGTGGCCTACGATGGCGAGAGCGCGTGGCAGGGCATCCGCCACGACCATCCGGACCTGGTGGTGCTCGACCTGATGCTGCCGGATCGCGACGGATGGGACATCACCCGCGCCGTGCGCATGGATCCCAGCGTGGCCCGCACGCCCATCATCATGCTCACGGCGCGCGGCGAGGACACCGACCGCATCGTGGGCCTGGAACTGGGCGCGGATGACTACATCACGAAGCCCTTCAACCCGCGCGAGGTGGTGGCGCGGGTACGAGCCGTGCTACGACGGGCGGGACCGGCCGCGCTGCCGGCCACGGCGCTGAGCGTGGGCGGGCTGCGGCTGGACGCCGAGCGGCGCGAGGTGAGCGTGGACGGGCAGGCCGTGGACCTGACGCCGACGGAGTTCGACCTGCTGCGTATGCTCATGGAGCATCCCGGCCACGTCCTGACGCGCACCGATCTCATCGAGAAGGGCCTGGGTTACGAGTACGCGGGCCTGGAACGGACGGTGGACAGCCACATCAAGAACCTGCGCAAGAAGCTAGAGTCGGACCCGGCGAATCCAACCTATATTCAGACCGTCCACGGCGTCGGTTACCGGATGCGAGGAGAGTAGCGGTGGACCGCCTGTGGGTGCGCCTGACCCTGGCCTTCGCCCTGGTCAGCCTGGTGGGACTGGTGGCGGCGGCATTTCTGGCCGACCGCCAGCTCAGCGCGCAGTTTCGGGGCTATGTCGCCACGAGCCAGATGATCGAGTCGGGCGTGGGCGACGTGCTGGCCGAGTACTACGCACAGACGGGCAGCTGGGAGGGTGTGGAAGCGGCGTTGAGCGATGTGCGGGGGCCGGGGGTAGGACCGCCGGCCGGCGCGGGGCGCGGTGGGGTGCGGCGCGGCGCGCCCAACCTCGTCGTCGCCGACGCCAGCGGGGCGGTGGTGTATGGCGCTAGCCCCGACCGCGAACCGCGCCTGACCGACGCCGAGCGGGAGAGCGCGCTGCCGTTGCGTGTCAACAGGCAATTGGTTGGCTATGTCACCAATAACCCGGCCGGGCGCATGGATCTGTCCGCCAGCGCCCAGGCTTTCCTGGCAGGCGTTAACCGGTCCCTGTTGCAGGCGGGGCTGGTGGCCTTGCTCATCGGCGCGCTGTTGGGGCTGCTCATCGCCCGCAGCCTGGCCGCGCCGCTGGCCGGTATGGGCGCAGCGGCGCGGCGGCTGGCGGCGGGCGACCTGACGCAGCGGGCGCGGGTCACGGGCGCCGCCGAAGTCAAGGAACTGGCGATGGCCTTCAACGACATGGCGGGCGACCTGGAACGGTCGGAGACCCTGCGCCGCAACATGGTGGCCGACATTGCCCATGAACTGCGGACGCCCCTTAGCGTGGTGCAGGGCAACCTGCGGGCGATTCTCGATGATGTGTATCCGCTGAACAAGGAAGAGATCGCCGTCGTCTACGACGAGACTCAGGTGCTCAACCGCCTGATTGGTGATCTGCGCGAGCTGGCCCAGGCCGAGGCCGGGCAGTTGAGCCTTAGCCCGCGCCCCCTCGACCTGGGCGCGCTCGTGGCGGGGGAGGCGGCGCGCTTCGCCGAGGCGGCACAGGCGGCGGGCCTGGCGCTGACGGTGGACGTGGCGCGGAATTTGCCGCCCGCGCTGGCGGATCCCGACCGCACCCGCCAGGTGGTTCACAACCTGCTCAGCAATGCCCTGCGCTACACACCAGAAGGGGGGAGCGTGCATGTCGGCGCCGCTCTCGATGGACAGGTGGAGGCAACGGGCGTATACTCGGCAGGTGGCCCCGTCGGCGTGAGGGTCTCGGTCGCTGATAGTGGCGTAGGTATCGCTGCCGCCGACCTGCCCTACGTCTTCGACCGATTCTGGCGGGCCGACCGCTCTCGGTCGCGCGAGCAGGGCGGCTCGGGGTTGGGCCTGGCGATTGCGCGCTATCTGGTGGAGGCGCAGGGCGGACGCATCGGGGTTGTCAGCGAGCCAGGCAAAGGTAGTCTCTTCTGGTTCACGCTGCCAACGACCGCCATTATGATGCAAGGAGATAGAGGATGATTGCCAAGATTCCCTTTGGCCGCACCGGCCACCTGAGCACGCGCGCCGTTTTCGGCGCGGCGGCATTTTGGGATGTCACCCAGGACCAGGCGGATCGCACTCTGGAGACATTACTGGAGTATGGCATCAACCACATCGATACTGCGGCCAGTTATGGCAAAGCCGAGATTCGTATCGGGCCGTGGATGCCCCACTATCGCAAGGACTTCTTCCTGGCCACGAAGACTGGCGAGCGTACCTATCAGGAGGCGAAGGACGAGCTGTATCGCTCCCTGGAGCGGTTGCAGGTAGAGCAGGTGGACCTGATCCAGTTGCACAACCTGGCCCAGGCCGATGAGTGGGACGTGGCGATGGGACCGGGTGGGGCGCTGGAGGCGATGATCGAGGCGCGGGAGCAGGGGCTGGTGCGCTTCATCGGCGTCACCGGCCACGGCACGGGCATTGCAGCCATGCACCTCAAGAGCCTGCAACGCTTCGACTTCGACTCGGTGCTGCTGCCCTACAACTACCCGATGCTGCAGAACCCCCAGTACGCCGCCGACTTCGCGGCCCTGCTGAGCGTGTGCCAGGCGCGCAATGTGGCGGTACAGACCATCAAGGGCATTACCTGGCGGCCCTGGGGCGACCGCGAGCACACCCACGCGCCGTGGTATCAACCTTTCGACCAGCCGGTCGACATCGATCGTGCTGTGTACTGGGTGTTGGGTCAGCCAGGCGTCTTCCTCAACACGGCGGGGGACGTGGCGTTGCTGCCCCTGATTCTGGATGCCGCGCGCCGCTTCGAGAGTCGCCCCAGCGACGAGGAGATGCAGCGGGCGGTCGAGGCACTGGGCATGGAGCCGCTGTTTGTCTGAGCAGGTAACCTCGGGGCCGGAGGACGCATCTATACTTGTGTACATCTCTGCCACATTGCAAGACCAGGAGGGAAGAGGCTATGTCCGGCAAGACCGGTAAAGTCACGTGGGTCGAAGGGCTGACGTTCGAGGGTGAGTCTGGCTCTGGCCACCGAATCGTGCTTGATGGCTCGGTCGAGGGCGGCGGCGCTGACAAGGGCGC
>JAHCIE010000106.1 GCA_026129385.1 Anaerolineae bacterium | reverse complement strand
GACGGAGGATTCAGCCGAGGCGCGTCATCACCGAAGGATAGCCACCGCCGGGCCACTCCCAGCGGCTTGTCGCCGAGTTGCGGTCGGCGCTGAATGTACCGTGACAGCGGGCGGGTGAGCCGACGTAGCCGCCCCAGATAGTGAGGCTGTCGCCGTCTAGCTCCCACACGTATTCCAGCAGCTCGCTGTTGTTGCCGAAGTAGTGGGAGCGTAGACTCTGGCTGGCCTCGTCGTAGCCGATGTACTCCGCCCCCCGTATCGGGCGGCCGTCGTTCACCAGATCGACGTGCTGCACCAGGAAGAAGCCGCCCTCCAGCCACTCGAAGCGCACCTGACCGTGGACGCCGCCGCCGGGCCCGGCCTCGGGGTCGGTAATCTGCCACGTCCCGATCAGCGCGTCCAGGATCTTGAGGGCGGGGTTGGGCGTGGGCGACTGGGCCATTTCTGGCATTCCGACGTTCTCGCTTGCCATGATAACCTCCGCATGCTGTGTGCATGCTCACCGCGCCGGGCGGTCGGCGAGCGTCACGACGCCTGAACCGACCATCTGCGTCGTGACGCTCAACCTGCCGCGTTCTTCGCCATTCTCTCCCGCAGCGCGTTTTCCTGGCGGGCGATGTCCTCGCCGAACTCCTCCGACTCTTGCACCTGGCGCAGCTCGAGGATCGCGCCCTCGCCGGCCGGACAGCGCAAGGCCCAGTCGATGGCCTCCTGCTTCGAGGCCACCTGCCACAGCCAGAAGCCGCCGAGAACTTCCTTGGCTTCGGGGAATGGACCGTCGGTCACCGTCGGCTTGCCGCCGGGATAGGTGATGCGCGCGCCCGTCGCCGTCGGGTGGAGGCCCTCACCGGCGAGCATCACGCCTGCGTCAATCAACTCTTCGTTATACCGCATCATGTCCATGAGAATCTTCTCGTCAGGCATGGCGCTCTTCTCGGGATTCAGGTGGTCCGGCGTGTCGTTGCTCGTGATCATCATTACCATGAACCGCATCGTTGTGTCTCCTTGCTGTGGCTTGGGGTTGCCGTCGTCACCAGATAGTCGCTCGACAGGCTGCGAAATCGACAGCGGGCTGCCGCGAGAATTGGCGGCAGCCCGCTGCATGAAGCGCGCCGGCATCGGTCACTGGGGCGGCAGGTTGGGAAGCTCGAACACCGGCCGTACCTCGACCGTACCCCACTTCGCGCCGGGAATGCGGCTGGCAATGGTGATGGCCTCGTCCAGGTTGGCGGCCTCGATCAGGAAATAGCCGCCAAGTTGCTCGCGGGTTTCGGCGAAGGGGCCATCGGTCACGATGCGCTTGCCCCCGCGCAGTTGGACGCTGGTGGCCGTGCTCGTCGGGTGAAGGGGCGCGGTGGCGAGGAAGTGGCCCTCCGTATTCAGGGCGTGGGCCAGGCGCGTGGATTCCTGGTAACAGGCGTCGCGCTCGGCCTCGCCCAGGACCGTCTCATCGCCATAGATCAGCAGCATGTAGCGCATGGATGTCCATCCTTGTCGGCGGCCTAGCCACCGGCCATCGCGCCCACAATCAGGAACGGCTCCTTGCCCGACACCACATCGTCGGGCAAGAGCGCGTCGGGCGGCGCGTGGGACAGGTCCTCCGCGCAGGCAAAGAAGCGCAGCAGGGGCCGTCGCTGCTGGGTCTTGTGGTCGCGTATCGTGCCGCGCAGCATGGGGTAGGTGGCTTCGATGGCGTCCAGGACCGTTCGCTGCGTGACCGGCGGCTGCACCGCGACCTGCACCTCGCGGCCTGTCCCGGCCAGGGTCCGCAGATGATGGGGCAGCACGACTCGAATCAGGGTCATTGCGCTGTCGCCAACCTCCTGTTCCCTGGTCCCCATCATGGCAGCGTCTGGACCTCGACGGACATGACGGCGGGCAGGTCGTGGACGATGCTCGTCCAACTATCACCGCTATTGGTCGAGACGTATACCTGGCCGCCGGTGGTGCCAAAGTAGATGCCGCTCGAGTCGAGGCGATCCACGGCCATGGCGTCGCGCAGGACATTGACGTAACAGTTACTCTGCGGCAGGCCGTTGGTCAGCGCCTCCCACTCGTTGCCGCCGCTACGGCTGCGGTAGACGCGCAGCTTGCCCTCCGGCGGGTAGTGCTCAGAGTCGCTCTTGATGGGCACGACGTAGATAGTTTCCGGCTCATGGGCATGCACCGCAATGGGGAAGCCGAAGTCGCTGGGCAGGTTACCGCTGACCTCGTACCACGAGTCGCCCGCGTTGTCGCTGCGCATGACATCCCAGTGCTTCTGCATGAACAGCACGTCGGGGCGCGACGAATGGAAGGCGATGCTGTGGACGCAGTGCCCGACCTCGGCATCGGCGTCGGGTAGCTCATACGGCGACTGCAAGCCGTGGTTGATGGGCCGCCAGGTCTGACCGCCGTCGTCGGTGCGGAACGCCCCGGCCGCCGATATGGCGACGAAGATGCGGTCTGGGGTGACGGGATCGAGGAGTATGGTATGCAGGCACATCCCGCCCGCGCCCGGCTGCCACAGATGGCCCTTGGCCTCGCGCAGGCCGGGTAGCTCCTGCCAGGTCTGCCCCGCGTCGGTCGAGCGGAACAGGGCGGCGTCCTGCACGCCCGCGTACACCGTGTCCGGGTCGGTCAGCGACGGCTCGAGATGCCAGACGCGGGTGAACTCCCACGGTCGCTGCGAGCCGTCGTACCACTGGTGGGTGCCAGGGTCACCGACATAGCTGAACTCGTTGCCGACCGGCTGCCACGTCTGGCCGCCGTCATCGGAGCGCTGCATCGTCTGCCCGAACCAGCCACTAGACTGGGACGCATACAGGCGGTTAGGGTCAACGGGTGATCCCTTGAGGTGGTACATCTCCCAGCCCGCGAAGTGGGGGCCGCTGACCTCCCACTTCTCACGCTTACCGTCGGAGGTGAGAATGAACGCGCCCTTGCGTGTGCCAACCAGCACTCGTACACCACTCATTGCCTGCTCCTCTTGTCGCTATCGTTGTTCGTTCTGACCGTTAGGGTGTCTTGATGGTACACAAGGCCTGGCGTATCTCGCCCAGGTGATAGGCAGTATGCACGATCGTGGCGATGACGCCGCCGATGTGCTCCTCGCTCGGCCAGTCGGTCTGGTCGGCGATCAGGGCGCGCACTCCTTCGTAGGCTGTCCGCAGCCGGGCCTTGATAGCTGCCCACTCGTTGGGAGTGACGGCGGACGTTGTGCGCCAGATTTCGCCCCAATCGACCCGCTCGTATGTCCCGCTGCGCATGTTGCGCTCCACTACCTCGAGGTAGAAGGCCGTGTGCTTCACCTGGGCGGCCAGGGTGGCGCACTGCCCGCCGACGGGTATCGACGCCTCCTCGGCGCTAATGGTCGCCAGGGTCTCGAACATCGACGTGCCCTTGTCGAGGAAGATGCCCTGCACGTTGTCGAAGGTCTCGTCTAGCAGCATGTACAGCGCGCCCGTGAACTGGGCGCTCTCGATGGAAGTAGACATGGGTATCCTGCCCGTCTTGGCTGGGTTGCGGTCCGACGGCTGTTATTGGGCCTTCTTGACTCGGGTAGCGGTGGCCTCGTACCCCCCACCTGGATACACCCAGCCGCCGCTCAGGGTGTCGCCGTCAGCGCTAAACGCGCCTCGATAGTAGGCCGGGGAGCCTCGCTCGCCACCCCAGATGGTGAGCGTGTCACCATCCAACTCATACACGTAGTCCAGGGTGCTGCCCGTGGTGTCGTAATAGCGGGACCAGATGTCCGCGCTGGGCGGCTCGCCAAAGGGTTGTAGATGGCCGATGACCTCCAGGCCCTTGATGGCGCGGCCGTCATGCTCAAGATCGACGTGCTGGAAGAGGAAGTAACCACCCTCCATCCACTCGTAGGTGACGTGCCCTTGCACGCCTCCGGACATCATCCACGTGCCAACCAACCTGTCGAGGCCCTGAAGGTCAAGAGACGGGGCTGGCGGAATGACGCTGTACTCGGTCATGGCAAGCTCTCCTTCTTACCTCCGTCCACGCGCGCGTTGAAGGCGACTAACTTACCCATGCGCCTACCTCCCGCTCGCGCGTTTGGCAGAGTTTCAGCCCGTCGATGTACTGGCTGATACGCTCCGCTGCGGTCATGACGGCTCCTTCTGGGTGGCTCATCGCGCAGTGGGAAGCGGGGCATCGAGGAACGACGTCACGACGGCGGGCAATAAGGGCGAGTCGCAGCTGGTGTAGTGGGTTGTGCCCGGCAGGATGGCGAGTTGCGAGGCCGACATGCCCGAACCGTCCCAGCCGCCGGCCCCCTGGCCACCGCCGAGGAGCTGAAACATCTCCACCGCATGCTGCGGCGGAAAGCTGTCCGCGTCGCCGACGACGAGCAGGGTCGGGGCCTGGATGCCCGCCATGTCCTGCGTCCAGTCGTAGTCCACGCGCAGAGCCTCGCCCATCTTGCTGACCAGCCGGGGCCAGTCCTCGACGCGCGGGGCGATGGCGGCGTACAACTGGTACATGGGCGACTGCTTCATCGACTCGGCTGTCTGCGGCCCGAACTGCAACATGGCCTCAGCGACCTCCGGATAAGAGCCACTGCGTCGGCACGGCATGGAGACGACGGCGAGCTTGCGGACCACCTGCGGGTGGCGGATGGCCGTCTGTAATGCCACGCCGCCGCCCAGGGAGTAGCCCATCACGTCGGCCTGACCGAGGCGGAGATGCTGGATGAGGGCGGCGATGTCGTCGGCCATCAGCTCCATGCGCAGCGGGCGGTCGATGTCGGCGGTGCGGCCGTGCCCTTGTAAGTCGACACCGATGACCTGGCGGCCTGCGGCGAGTTGGGGCAGGAGGGGGCCAAACATTTCCACGGCGCCGAAGCCGCCATGGAGCAGAATCAGCGGCGCGCCCTCGCCGAAGATCTCGTAGTACAGGTTGAGGCCATTCACAGGCGCATAGCCGCCCCGGCCAGTCTGCGTAGTGGCGGTCATGTCATTCCTCTCCTTAACCAACACGCTCGTAGCGCATCCAGACGACGCCAGACCCGAAGGTGCGCGTTTCGATGAGCCGCAGGTTGACGGGCGCGACCAACTCCGGGAACATCGGCTTGCCGCCGCCCAGAAGGATCGGATGCACGCATACATGGTACTCATCGATCAGGTCCAGGCGCATGAAGGTCGCGGCAAGGTCGGGGCCGCCCAGATCCATGTCTGGCCCTGGCTCCGCCTTCAGCCGTGCGATCTCGTCGGCGATATCCCCCCTGACCAGCCGCGCGCCCTTTCCCACGCTCTCAAGAGTCCTCGAGAACACGATTGTCGGCGTTGCCTGCCAGTGTCGCGCGAACTCGATCTCCCAGGGCGTGCTGGCGGGGTTGCTATCAGCCGTTTCCCAGTAGCGCATCGTCTCGTACAGCCGGCGGCCGTAGAGGTGGAGGCCCATCTTGGCTTCCCACTCGTTGGCGAAGCGGTGGAACTCCTCGTCGACCAGAGCCCAGCCGAGACCGCCATCTCTGTCCTCGACGAAGCCGTCCAGGGACACGTTCATCAGGTAGATCACTTTGCGCATGGCAAACGCTATTCCTCCACGAGGAAGAACTCGTTGCCGTCGATATCCGAGAACCAGGCTGCCTTCTGTCCCCAGGGCATGGTCTCCACGGGTGCTTTGAACTTAACGCCGCGCGAGGTCAGAGTCGCGTAGGTTGCGTCGATATCGTGGCTGACGAGGGAGATGCCGGTCGCCTTGCCGGGGGCGTGGGACTCACCGGCCCAACTCGCATGCGCGAGGACGAGCTGGCTCGTGGCGCCGGGTGGGACAACCGTCAGCCAGCGCATGTTGTCGCCCAGCGGGCTGTCCATCGCCTTTTCCCAGCCGAGGATGTTGACGTAGAAGTCGAGCGCTGCATCCTGGTCGTTCACGCCGATCGTCGTCGAGTGAATGTGCGAAATCATGTCTGTCTCCTGTGGGGGTTGAATCTGGACGCTGAAACGAGATGGGCGGCCTGATGTTACGCCGCCCGATGTGCGTTACGCCCACGCCTAATCGTCGTTTGGCGTACGCCCGAATCGACAGCCGAGTGGACGGGTTTCCGGAAGTCGAGGGCAAGCGACTCAGTCGGGTAGCTCAGCGAGGCGACGCGCCAGAAAGCGTCGCTCTGGCTCCTGCTGCGCCAGGTCGAGGGCGCGCTGGTAGGCGAGGCGGGACTCGACCGTGCGCCCCAGGCGGCGCAACATGTCGGCGCGCGCGGCGTGGGCCAGGTGGTAGTCGGCCAGGTCGCCCTGGCTGAGGATGGCATCGACGAGCGCCAGGCCCGCCTCGGGGCCATCACGCATGGCAACGGCAACCGCGCGGTTCAGCTCGACGATGGGGGATGGGGTCAGCCGCAGGAGCAGATCGTACAGGGCGACGATCTGCGCCCAGTCGGTGGCGGCGGCGCTGGGGGCGCGGGCGTGGGTAGCGGCGATGGCCGCCTGAAGGGTGTAGGGGCCGACGCGGCGAGTGGTCACGACGCGATTCACCAGGGCGATCCCTTCGCGAATCTGCGCCTGGTCCCACAGCGAGCGGTCCTGGTCTTCCAGGAGAACGATGTCGCCACTGGGCGAGGTACGGGCCGCGCGGCGCGACTCGTGTAGGAGCATTAAGGCCAGTAGCCCCTGGGTTTCAGGCTCCGCCATTAAGTCCAGGAGCAACCGACCCAGGCGAATCGCCTCGCCTGATAGGTCGGCACGGGTGAGCGTGTCGCCGGCCGAGGCCGAGTAGCCCTCGTTGAATACGAGGTAGATGACATGCAGCACCGCGTCGAGACGGTCGGGCAGATCCGCGCGGGAGGGAACCTGATAGGGGATACGGGCGGCGCGAATCTTGGCCTTGGCGCGCACGAGGCGCTGGGCCAGGGTGGGCGGCGGAATGAGGAAGGCGCGGGCGATCTCATCGGTAGTCAGGCCGCACACTTCGCGTAGGGTCAGGGCGATGCGGGCCTCGGGTGCAAGGGCCGGATGGCAGCAGGTGAAGATGAGGCGCAGGCGGTCGTCCTCGACGTCCGTCGTGTCTAGATCGTCGTCGGTGTCCCCGGCGTCGGCCAGGTCTTGGCCGAGGATGGTCAGGGCGGCGTCGAAGCGCGTCTGTCGACGCAGGCGGTCGATGGCCTTGAAACGGCCGGCCGAGACGAGCCAGGCGCGGGGATTGGCGGGCACGCCGTCGCGGGGCCACTGCTCAACGGCGGCGCGGAAGGCGTCCTGGAGGGCATCCTCAGCCAGATCGAAATCGCCCAGCAGGCGGACCAGGCTGGCGAAAACGCGCCGTGAGTCGCGGCGATACACCTCCTCCAGGGCGCGGCGCGCCGCTTCACTATGGGGTAGGGGGACGTTCGAGGCGGTCACGAGGGTAGCGTCAGCCAGGCGGCTCACTGCGCGAACCTCTGCGCGGCGCGTGCTCTGGCTCGGGCGGCTTCTTCCTCGCGGTTCTTGGGCATGGCTGTCGATTCGAGGGTAGCCAAAAGCTGGGCGGAGGCGCGGGCGATATCGTCGACGGCAGTGTAGAAAGCGGCTTCGTTCACCTTCGCTGGCTTGTGGAAGCCGCTGATCTTGCGCACGTATTGGAGCGCTGCCGCCTCAATTTCCTCTGCCGTCGCTGGCGGCTCGAAGTTGTGGAGCGGCCTGATGTTCCGACACATCCCGTTGTCCCTCCCAAAGGCCTCTGTTGTCTATCACCGACAGGTTCGGCAAAGAGGGTCAAGGATACTCAAGAACACCGACTTAACAAGTACGATGTGTTAGCTATTATAGAACATCAGTTCGGTGATGTCAAGGTGTGAAACGGGGCGATTTTCTCTCAGCGAGGCGCACGAGGCGCGCCATGGCCTCGTCGGGTGGGGGCAAGGCGGCGATCTCATCGCGTAGCCGCTCTGCTGCGATTCGGTAGCCAGGATCGCCGAGCACAGCCACCGCCGCGTCGCGAATCTGATGCGGGGTAGCGGTGATGACATCCAGCGCTACCCCGACGCCCAGCGTCTCGCAGCGCGCGGCGTTGAGCGGCTGGTCCGCCCCCAGGGGCAACAGGACCAGCGGCAACCCGTGGGCCAGCGCGCCCATCGTGCTGCCTGACCCGCCGTGGCAGACGACCAGGTCGCAGCGGGGCAGCAGTAGCGCCTGGGGCACATAGCCCTCGATGCGGACGTGGGCGGGCTGCGGGCCAAGCTCGGCCGGGTCGATGTCCCGCCCAACCGTAACAATGATGTTGATGGGCAGGTCGCGCAGGCCGGTCAGGGCGCGCTGGAACAGATCGCCCGACTCGACGTTGTAGATGGTCCCCAGCGTGAGATACACCGTCGGCGCATCGGGGAGGTTTGCCAGCCAGGCCGGGGCGTCGCCTGGGTCGGCGTCGCTGGTCATCGCGCGAAAGCCGTGGGCGGTGGCGGGCAACGGCGCGGCGGGGTTACGGAAGCTGGGCGGGAAAGGCGACAGGACCAGGTAACGGCCCAACGCGGCCAGCGTCGGGTCCGGCAGCAGGCCGTATTCGGCGCGCACCTCGTCCAGCGGCCCGGCGATGGCGTCGGGGCGTACGAACGACCCCTCGGCGATGACCAGTACGGTGGCGTAAGGCAGGCCTAGATACTCGGCAACCACCAGCGCCCCGAAATCTGTCTCCTCGCACACCACGAGGTCCGGCTGCCACGCCTTACACAGCGGCAGCAGGTCGGCGGCGCGTTCGCGGGCGATGCGGCGGCCGAAGCCGCGGCCCAGGCCCTGAATGTCGCCTTCCACGTCAACCGCCGCCAGGGGTCGCCGCACAGGCGTCAGACCGATGTCCGAGCCGGCGCGGAAAGCTGCAAATCCCAGGGCCTCGACCTTGGGGACCATCCAGGGTCGGGCGGCGAAGGCGACGGCGTGGCCGGCTGCCTTCGCCGCGCGGGCCAGGGGCAGCAGCGGCTCCAGGTGGCCGCTGCCACCGGCGAAGGTGAACAGCAGACGCAGTCGGCGCGGCGCGGTCCGTCGCGTGGTCATCCCTGTCACTGGGCTGGAAATGACTCGCCCTCGGCCTGTTCGCTGGCAGGAAGCGAAAAGTGCGCCTGCACGATCAGCCACTGCCCACCGCGCTTCTCGAGGACATAGGTGATTCGCGCGGGCAGCGTCATGTCGTGTCCTCCAGCCGTCAGGTTGAAGGCTGCATCAGTCGCCGCCCATGCCACTGAACCGGCCGCCGAGACCGACGTCCAGCCATAGGTGAGGGTGGTGGCCTCCGCCTGCGACCAGTCGCGTTCGGCCTGTGCCTGGATCTCGGCAAGCCCGATACGCTTCTCAT
>JAHCIE010000105.1 GCA_026129385.1 Anaerolineae bacterium | reverse complement strand
GTCAGGCCGACCTGACGCGCGATGCGCTCGGCCACGCGGCGATTGTCGCCGGTCAACATGACCAGATGCTCAATGCCTAGCGTGCGTAGGGTCTGCATAGTGTCGGTCACGGCGGGGCGCGGCGTATCGGCAAGGCCGATGACGCCCAGGAAGTCGCCGTTACGGCTGACGGCCATCGTCGTGCGACCATTCTGCTCAAGGGTGTTCACGGCCTGAGACACCAGCGCATCCCCATCGTGGCCTGCCGTCTCGTCGAAGAGCTTGAGGGAGCCGACGAGGACGGGCTGGCCGTCGACAATACTGCGGACGCCCCGTCCCGGCACATTCTCTAGCCCACTTGCGGGTAGCGGTTCGATGCCCGCTGTCTCGGCGGCGCGCACCACGGCCTGGGCCAAGGGATGACTGGACTGCTGCTCGACCCCGGCCACCACTTGCAGCAAGGCAGCCTGGTTGTACCCGTTCATCGGAGTGACATCCGTCACCTCGAATTGCCCCGATGTGATGGTGCCGGTCTTGTCGAAGGCGATCACGCGCAGGCGGCCCAGGTTCTCCAGATGCACCCCGCCCTTGATGAGGACACCATGGCGTGCTGCCTGGGCGATGCCCGCCAGTACGCTGGCCGGCGTGCCGATGGCCAGGGCGCAGGGCGAAGCCGCCACGAGCAACAGCATCGCTCGATAGAAACTTTCATCGAGGGGCATCCAGCCGAGCAGCGGCGGAACTACGGTCACGAGAAGCGCGCCGATGAGCACGGCCGGCACGAACCAGGCGGTGAAACGCTGCGTCAATAGCTGCGTTGGGCTTTGCTGGCTCTGGGCCTCGGCCACCATCTGCATGACGCGGCTCAAGGTGGTATCCCGGCTGAGGCGCGTGACTTTCACGTCGAGGGCGTTGGCCTGATTGATCGTGCCCGCGAATACCTCGTCCCCAGGCTCTTTGGAAACCGCGACACTCTCGCCGGTGATGGGGCTTTGGTCCACATCGCTGCGACCTTCGATCACCTTGCCGTCGACGGGGATCCGGTCGCCCGGACGCACGACCACCGTCGCACCGATGGCAATGGCCTCAACCGGTACTTCGGTCAGGGTGTCGCCCTGCTTGAGAAGGGCCGTGCGGGGCATAAGTTGACCGAGGGCGTTGACGGCGTTGCGGGCGCGGTCGAGGGCGTAGTGCTCACCGGCGTGGCCCAGGCCGAACAGGAAGAGCAGGAAGGCCCCCTCCGGCCACTCGCCCAGAATTGCTGCGCCGGCGGCCGCGGCCAGCATGAGCACGTCGGTGTCGAACTGGCCGCGCAGCAGGGCAGGGATGGCGTGGGTGGCAACGTCGTAGCCGCCCGCGATGTAGGCCAGGATGTAGAATACCAGGGCGATCTGCGACGGTAGACCCAGGTAAGTCTCTCCTACCCAACCTATCAGGAGAAACAGGCCGGCCAGGCCAACGAGCAGCAACTCCCAGCGTTCTTGCATCCAGTGGGGGAGGAACGACGGCGCGCTGCCGTGAGCGTGCCCATGCGCCTCGGCTTCAGGGCGAGGGGCAGCCTCGGTTTCGGGTTGGAGTGGTACAGCGCGCGCGCCAAGTTGACGTATGGTGCGCTCAATCGCATCGCGACTGAGCGCCGTCGTATCATAGGCAACGAAGATGAGCCCGGCGGCGTAGTTGACATCAGCGTGGATCATACCTGGCAGCTGATTCAGAGCATCGCCGAGTACATCGGCGGCATCGGCGGTCAACAAGCCAGTGAAGGGAATGCGCTCGTGGCGGTAGCGGTCCGTCACCTCTGCGCCAATGTCCCGCGCCAGGCGCTCCACCGATGGCAGGTCGACGAGGTTGGGGTCGTAGTGAAGACACAGGCGCGCTGTCCCATCGTCGCGGACGATGTGGGCCTGGGTGATCCCCTTGCGATGGCTCAGCGTGTCCGTCAGTAACTGGACGCACCTGTCCCCTGCCTCCATCTCGGGTAGTAGAAGGATCAGGTCGAGTCGGACTTTGTCGGGCATGATGGGCCTCCTTGAGATCGGATATCACAGACCACATATCAGGGCCGGCCCAGCGCGGCGCGCGCCGGGCCAACGCTCAGCAGGGTTGGATATCGCTACCGTGGAGGCAAGGGGCGGGGGGCAAGGTCCAGCGGGGTTCGGGCAATGAGCGTAGGGACGTTATAGGAGCCGACTGGGGATGGCGGGGTGTCGGCAGAGGCGGTAGGCACAATGGCGGCGTGACCGACCGCGCCGCAGGCAACAGCCGGAGATGAGGCAGGCCCATCGATGATGGAGGCGGGGCGCGGGTCCGCCCCGGCGGCTCGCAGGTCAGAGACTGGATGTAACACGATGGCTGACGCGGCCAGCAGCCAGAGGCAATAACGCAGCCAGGCCGTAAGGGGCCTAAATTGCAGGCGTAGCTGTAGACGGAGCATGGTCAACCAGGGACGAGGCGGGGCGGCCCGCGCCACCCGCGCTGGGCTTTGAAAAGACTTGCCTGAATTATACAACAGATGGACGCGGTCAGATGAAACAGGCGCTAAGGGTTGCGCAACCCCTAGCGCCTGTTCGATGCAGGACTACAATGCAGGGCGGGGCAACTCGATATCAACCGAGCGGCCGAGGCGGGCCGACTCCTGGAGGCTCTCCAGGATGGCGGTGACAACCACGACCTGCTCCGGGGTGACCCGTAGCGGGGTTCCGTGGCGGATGGCGCTGATCAGCGTGTCCAGTTGCTGGACCATTGACCCCTCGCTGGCCGGTAGGGGCGGGAAGACGGGTAGCGTCTCGGTGGGGCGGCCCATGTAGTCATGGTAGAGCTTGAGGGGTGTCTGTGTCGGGGCCTGGCGGTCCGCGCCGTGGATCTCCGCGCCGCCCTCGGTCCCCAACAGGTGCAGGTGTTCCTCGGAAGGGCTGTAACCGGCCCAGGAGATGTCGACCATGAGGGTCGCACCGTTGTCGAAGCGTACCATGCCCGCCGCCAGGTCGTCCACGTCGAAGCGGCCATCAGCGGTCGATGCGCCGGCCGGCGGCGCATCGACGCCCCAGCCGCCGAGGGCGCGGGCGCGCGGACCGAACTCGGCGTAGGTGACGCCCATGACGCTGACAGGCGTAGGGCTGCCCATCAGCCACAGCGCCAGGTCGACCATGTGAACGCCGATGTCCATGATCGCGCCGCCGCCCGCCAGGTCCTTATTGGTGAACCATGAGCCGAAGCCGGGGATGCCCCGGCGGCGAAGCAGGCTGATCTTGGCGTAGTAGATACGGCCCAATTCACCTGCGTCCACCAGGCCCTTGAGGTAGTTCATCTCGGGTCGGTAGCGGTTGTGCAGGCCGATGGTGAGGACGCGGCCAGCGGCGCGGGCGGCGTCGGCCATGCGTTGGGCGTCGACGGCCGAGGTGGCCATGGGCTTCTCGACCAGGACATGCGCCCCGGCCTCGATAGCGGCCAGGGTCTGTGGCGCGTGCAGCACGTTGGGCGTGCCGATGATGACCAGGTCGGGCTGGGCCTCGCGCAGCATGGTGGCGTAGTCGGTGAACGTGGCGGGGATGCGGAACTGCTCGGCAACCGCCAGGCTCCGCTCGGCGTTGACATCGACGAGGGCGACAACCTCGGTATCCGTGCGATGCTGGAGGGCGGGTAGATGGCCGCGTGAGGCGATGAACCCGGCGCCGACCACGGCGACGCGGAGGGGAGATGGGGCCTGGGTTGTGGGCGACATTGCTATTTACCTTTCAATTTGGGGGTGATGTTGAGGACCAACACTAGGGTACTTGTGTGGGGGATGTCCGTCAAGTCGGAACGGCCACCGACGACCGACGACCGACCACGCTACGTGCCGCGGTCGGTCGTCGATCGTCAGCCTATCAGGTGGTCGCCCAGGTCGTGCTGGGCGCGGTAGCCGCGAATCTGTTGGCGCACGGCAGCGCGCTGCCGGACGGCGTCCTCGACGGGCGTGACGAGGTCGGCCTGCCAGTGGCCCGACAGGTCCGAGATGTGGCCGAGCAGGGCATCCAGGGGCGATAGGATATTCTGGCGCAGGGGCGTGAACAGGCTGCCCTGCACGCCGCTGGCATCGGCGGCGAACCAGTCGCGGCGCAGCGGGGCGACGACGGCGTCGCGGACTGGCTGCAAGCGCGCATCGAGGGAGCCAAGTAGCTCGCGGATACGACTGATCACGTCGCGGATGCGGTCACCAACGCTGCCGGGGATGCGGTCGATGAGACCGTTGAAGAACGCGCCCAGGCCCTCGGCTAGCGGCTCGACGCGCTCGGTGGCGGCAGCCACGACGCGCCGCAACCCTTCCAGGCGGTCTTCCAACAACCAGCGCAGGTTGTTCTCGGCGGTGTCCAGGGCCTGAGCCACGCCGGGCACGGCGGCCTCGAAGCGCGTCAGGGCGTCGTCGACGCCGTGGATACCGCCACGGAGGGCGGAGGCGGCTGCCTGCATGGCGGCGAAGGGCGCGGTGACGGCCTTGATGCCCAGGCTGATGAGGCTGTCGATGGGGATGGCTTCCAGGGCCTCGTAGAGCTTGACGAGACCACGCAGCTTGAGCGTCTCCAGGTTCGCGCCGCGCAGGTCGGCCAGGGCCTGGTCGCGGGCGGTGGTGACATCGGCTAACTCGGCCGTCACGCGACGCAGCTCTTCGGCCGCCGTGTCGAGATCCGTCGTCAACTGGGCCAACTGCGGCGCGGCCGTCCCCGCGCCCGCCTGGTCGCCGGCGCGGTAGGCGAGATTGCCTGTTACCGCGTTGCTCGCGATAAGCGCGGCCGTCCCCGCGCCCAGGGCCGCGAGCGCCTGGCGGCGGGAGATGGGGGTAGGCGAGTCGAGATTCGAGATAGGCGGGTCGGACATGGTAACCACTCTTCTAGACAGGGGCGACCTGGGCCAGGTGGCGCTCGATGACAGCGATGATGGCCGCCGCGTTGGCCGCCACCTCGATGGGGTGGTTGGCGAAATGGGTGTCGATCTTGCCGGAGCGCGACGTCACGACCGTCTCGGTCACATAGTCCTCGTACAGGTCGCCCAGGTGGTAGCGCACCGTGTAGTCAGGGTCTTTGAGGACGTTGCCAGTCAGGATGGCGACGACTTCCTCATCGCGGTCGATGGGGGCGTCGGTCCCCTCCTCCAGCAGCCGCTTGAGGCCGGCCAGGGTTGTCGCCGAGGCTGGCTCGCAGCCGATGCCGTCGCGGCCGATGATGGCCTTGGCGTCGGCGATCTCCTGCTCGGTGACTTCGGTGACCCAGCCGTCGGTCCAGGTCATGGACCGCTTGGCCTTCTTCCACGACACGGGACGGCCAATCTTGATGGCTGTCGCCAGGGTGCGGGCGTAGACCGTCACCAGGCGGTCGGGGTCGGGGCTGGTCATGGTGCGGTACAGGGGGTCGGCCCCGGCGGCCTGGATGATGGTGATCCGGGGCAGCTTGTCGATGAAGCCGAGGTCGTACAGTTCCTTGAGGCCCTTGCCGAGGGCTGACGAGTTGCCGAGGTTGCCGCCCGGCACCACGAGGCGGTCGGGGACGCGCCAGTCGAGTTGGTCGAGAAGCTCGATGGCGATGGTCTTCTGGCCCTCCAGGCGGAAAGCGTTGACGGAGTTGAGGATGTACATGCCCACCTGGGGGGCGACCTCGCGCACCAGTTGCATGGCGGCGTCGAAGTCGCCGCGCACCTGCAAGGTCAGCGCGCCGTAGTCCAGGGACTGGGACAGCTTGCCGAAGGCGATCTGGCCCTCGGGGATGAACACGACGCCGAGCATCCCGGCCCGCGTGGCGTAGGCGGCCATGCTGGCCGAGGTGTTGCCGGTGCTGGCGCAGGCGACAACCCGCGCGCCCAGCACCCGCGCCTGGGTGACGCCGGTCGCCATGCCGTTGTCCTTGAAGGAGCCGGTCGGGTTGAAGCCCTGGTGTTTGAAGGTCAGGCGGCCCAGGCCCGCGTACTGGGCCGAGCGCGGCGCATCGAGAAGCTGGGTATTACCCTCGGGGTAGGTGACGATCTGGGCTTCGTCGGTGTAGAAGGGAATCAACTCGCGATAGCGCCACACGCCGCTGACGTCGATGGGTGCGTTGGACACGCGGCGCTGGCGAAAGAGGGTCTTGAGGCGGTCGGCGTCGGCGTCCTGCCAGTCGTAGACGACGTCGAGGAGGTCGCCGCACTGGGGGCAGGCGTAGATGGCCTCGCGATTGGAGGGGAAGCGGTGGCCGCACTCGATGCATTGCAGGTAGGCGTGGGACATGGCAGTTTCTCCGGCGCTCAACGCGCGCGGTCAAGGGCGGGCGGGCTTGTAGGCCTCGACGAGGAAGCAGTTGCCCTCCCGCTTGGGCAGCTTGAAGTCGAGGTAGGCGAGGGGCAGGGCGACGGGCAGTGTCGCCAGGGCGATGGGGACGCGCAGCAGCGGCCTGTCCCAGTAGAGTTGGTTTAGCTCGAAGGCCAGCTCGCCCGGCGGGCCGAAGGTCGGCGTGATAGACACGATGCGGAAGCCCGCCCGCCCCAGCTTGTCGCGAATCTCGTCCTCGGTGTACTCGTCGCGGACGTGGTCGTGGACGATGTAGCGCTTGAAGGACGGAAACCAGCGGCGGGCGATCTGATGGCGCTTCGGCAGATGAAGGACCAGCCGGCCGCCCGGCGTGAGCCAGCGATACATACTCGCCATGACCGCCTCGTCCTCGACGATATGCTCCAGGACGTCGCCGCTCAGGATGAGGTCGTAGGCGGCGTCTGGCTCGGCGTGGTCGACGAGACTGGCGGCGACAAAGCGCACGTTGTCCAGGCCCTCGGCGGCGGCGATGCGGCGGCTGTCGTCGACGAAGGCCGGGTCGAGTTCGACGCCCACGCAGGCCCAGCCGGGGTGACGCCGCGCCAGGTTGAGGATGGCGTAGCCACGCCCCGAGCCAGCTTCGAGGACGGCGGCCGTGTCGGGCAGGCGCAGGTCTTCGATGGCGCGCAGCACCGCGCCGACGCGGATGCGGGCGTGGGTGCTGAGCGGGCCGAGGGCGGTGTAGAAGGCGCGGGCGGCGGGGTTGCGCTGGGCGTGGCGCTGCTCGCGGCCGATGGTCACGAAGTCGGTGAGGGTGATGGTCACTCGTTGGCCTCCGGCGGCGCGTCGAAGGCGCCGCGCTCGCGTAACAGTTCCTCGATGCGGGCCACGAACCGCGCGGCGTCGGCGACGAAGGCTCGCGCCTGCTCGACGGTGAACTCGACCGGCGGCCCTTGTTCAGGCTTCCAATAGTCGCTCAGCAATCGACCGCTGAAGAGGTCGTTGTAGATGTCCTTGTACTCCTCTTCCAGGATATCGGGCAGGACCAGGAACTGGTTGAGCGCGCTCTGGATGCCGGTGTGCTTGCCGCGCACGACGTTGTAGGCATACAGGATGGCCGTCGCGGCGTCGAAAACGGCGTAGTAGGCGCGGGAGATAGCGCCGTTGGGTAATCCAAGCCCCAGTAGCCCTTGCGCCTCCACAAGAGTGACTTGCGCGCGACGGAAGTAGCTTTGCACGTTGTCGCGGGTTTCCTCGTTCATCGCGCGCGGCTCTCCTTCGGGGAAGTCGACCGGGATGTCATGGCGCTCGCGGCGGGCCAGGTCGGGATCCCACAGCTCGATGCCGTCGCGGCGTAGCTCGACGTACAGCGGCGGCTGGTAGCGCTGCATGCGGCGATACTCGTCGGCCGAGCAGACCAGGGAGCTGACGAGCCAGAAGCGGTCGCGCGACAGGCGGCGGGCAGCCGTCTGGACCGCCTCGCGGCCGTCGCGGGTGACGATGAGCAGGTCAACGTCGGACTCGTCATCGTAGTCGCCGCGCGCCCGGGAGCCGTACAGCACGACGCGCGCGATCTCGTCGCCGCAGGCCTGGGCAAGCTGGTCCAGGAACGTGGCGACGTCGTCGCGCTCGGTGTCGGTCAGGTAGACGGCCTGGCTCTCGCGCAGCCGCCGCGCCGGGGACAGGGTGTCGTCCATGCCCGCGCCTCCTGCCCCAATTATAGCACTGTTTTCACTTGAGAACACACCGGCAGCAGACGTAGGGTACGCCGTCAACGACAGCGGCTTGGCCTCAATAGAACGTAAAGGCGCAAAGGCGCGAAGCCGCGAAGAAGGGACACCTCTGTCTCTCTTCGAGACTCAAGGGCAACTAGCGCAGTTACCGTTCTTTGACTATCCGTAGCAGCCACCCTATCATACATCGAGAGATAGCGACGCAGCCTCGAACCGTGACTTGAGGAACGGAGGCAGGATGGCTCAGCAGGGGACAGTACCCCCTCGGACGGCGGCCGACGTGGCAGCATGGGAGGCCGACATGGCGCGCCTCTCCGCCGAGCACGACGCCCTGGTTCGGGACGGACGTTGGGTCGTGGGCGTAGACGACATCCTCAGCATCATCGGGCGGTCACGGCATGAGGCTTACCATTCCGCTATGCTGGCGTGGCTGCTGAACCCGCTCGCCAAGCACGGCATGGGCGCGGCGCTGCTCTCGCGCCTCCTCCAGCGTTGTGGCGTCGAAGATGGTCCCTCCCGGCATCGGGCGCGGGTGGAGTGTGAGGTGGTGCGCGGCAACACCCGCGCCGATATTGTCGCCTTCTGTCCTGACGTGACCCTCATCGTTGAGAACAAGGTCGACGCGGGTGAACAGGAGCGACAATGTGATCGGCTCTACGAGCACTTCGGCAATGAGCCGGGCGCCGTATTCCTGTACCTCACTCCCGACGGACGCCCGCCCCAGACCGCGACGGGGGCGGCGCGCGACGCCTGGACAGTGTTGCGGTATCGGGACCTGGCCACCATGCTAGCCGCAATTCTGCCTCAAGCGACGACCGGCGAGCTACCGGCTGGCCTTGCCGCCGCCCACAACTACCTCGCCACCCTGCGGAGGGAGTTCCCATGAATCGCATCGACGACGAGCGCATCAAGTTCTATCTGAAGCACCAGGAACGTATCGAGGAGTGGGCAGCTCTCAGCAAGGATGTGTCCGGTGTCGCCCACCGCTTTCTGTGTTCATGCCAGGACGACATCGAGGCGTTGGCAGGCGAGCTAGGCCCAGATGTACATATCCATGCTCATCTTGAGAGCGACTATCCGAAGCTGCTCCTCTATCGTCCAGCATGGCACCCTCAGAATTCGCGTCATGAGGCAAGCATCCCGCCGCGCATCGGCGTAGGAATCGAGTGGAGACACAAGGACGTCACCTTCGTAGGCCATGAATCAAGCGCCTATGTGGGCGTTTGGGTTGATTGCGGCAATGAGGCAGGTCGACACTTCCGGGATAAGGCAGTTCGCGTGTTCCGCGAGGAGAGGCTGCTGACGGAGCCGCGGCGGAACTGGGCAACCTCATGGTGGCCCAGCTACGGGTGGGCGCGGGCGCAAGGCGAG
>JAHCIE010000104.1 GCA_026129385.1 Anaerolineae bacterium | reverse complement strand
ACCAGTATCTGTCCTCCCGCTGGACGAATGCCTGGGTTTTCGCGGTGCTGGTTGCCATCCTCGTCTTCCGCCCCAACGGTCTCCTTGGCGAGTCGGTTGGTGAGAAAGCATGACGCGACGCATGGATCGTGACGCCGCGCCTGCTGGGGCGGCTGCGTCCCGTCGCGTGGAGGCCGTATGACTCACCCAGTCAAAGTTGGTGTGGGTATTGGAATAGTAGCGGCTGTCGTCGTGCTGCTGTTCGGCGGCTGGTCGGCCATTCTGGCGGGCATTGTCGCGGGCGCGGCGGCGGCGTTGGTGACAGAAGGCCAGTCCATTCGCGACCGCAGCGCGACACTACGGAACGGTGTGATTTCCGGCGCTATCGTAGGCGTCTTCATCCTCATCGCCGAGATTGTCAACGACATCCTCGTGCTGCCCCTGGCCGGTAAGGACCCAGTCTTTCCCCCCTTCACCCTCGGGCCGATCAGCATCCCGTACAATATGTTCGTGGCCGGTCTGGCGGGTCTGGTGCTGGCCCTGGCGATAGGCGCGCTGACAGGCTGGATCAATTCGCTGCCCGACAAAAATCGCCGCCTGGGGCTGGCGATTCTGCTGCTGACCTTCCTGGCGCTGTACCCGGCCCTGGACGCGGCGGCCGGCCTGGGCTGGATCGAGCAGATGATCTCCATCATGATCTTCGTCGTGCTCGCTCTCGGCCTCAATATCGTCGTTGGTTACGCGGGTCTGCTCGACCTGGGGTATGCCGCCTTCTTCGCCATCGGCGCGTACGCTACCGGCCTGCTACTCTCGCCCCACCTGTGTAACCAGAGTGGCTTCAACTGCGAGTTCTATCAACAGGAGTGGAGCTTCTGGCTCGTCATTTGGATCGCCGCGGCCATAGTGGCGTGCTTTGGCCTCCTCCTCGGTGCGCCGACGCTACCCCTGACCGGCGACTACCTGGCGATCGTGACCCTGGGCTTCGGCGAGATCGTGCCTGTTGTCTTCCGCAACCTGACGACGGTAACGCTGACGCTACCCTTCACGGGTATCTGCATCGCTGGCTGCATCAAGCCATTGAACGTGACGGCCGGTGAGCAGGGCATCAATCCCATCGCCCGGCCCTGGGTGCCGGTCGTGGGTTCGTTTCAGACGGGCGAGTACATCCCCTGGTATGTGTTGATTCTGGCGATCATCGCCTTGTCCATCTTCTTCATCAATCGTCTCCGCTACTCTCGGCTGGGTCGAGCCTGGTCAGCGATGCGCGAGGACGAGTTGGCGGCCTCCTCGATGGGCATCAATCTCGTCAACACCAAGCTGATGGCCTTCGCGATGGGTGCGACTATCGCAGGTCTGGCGGGTGTATTCTACGCCAGCTATATCACGGCGATCTTTCCCAGTGTGTTCGACTTCACCGTGTCGGTCATCATTCTGGCGATGGTCATTCTAGGCGGTGTAGGTAACATGACGGGCGTCATCGTGGGCGGCCTGATCATCCTGTTGTCGGATCGCGTGCTGCTGCCGCAGCTTGCCACCCTCCTCAAGGACACTCTGAACACCACGGTGGTCCCCCACGTCGAAAGCCCCGCCGTCAAGGACTTCCTCACGGTGAGTGTGGACCCGACGCAGTGGCGAATCTTCCTGTTTGGCTTGACCCTCGTGGTGGTGATGCTCGTGCGACCGCAAGGCCTCATCCCGAATGTACGGCGTGCGGCCGAGATGCACCCCGATGAGGACACGTGGGACTTGCCGCTGTCTATCCAGCAGGCCGATGCTGCCACGCAGGTGCGGTCCGTCGACCGCGAAACGACGATTGACTAGGGGGACACGACATGAGCGCAGCGACTGAAGGGTTGATTACCCAGAGCGGCGCGCCGGCAGGCTCGACCCTCCTGGAGACACGGGGCGTCACCAAGCGGTTTGGTGGTCTCGTCGCCGTCAACAACGTCGATTTCGTGATCAAGAAGGGGATGATCGCCAGTGTCATTGGCCCCAACGGCGCCGGCAAGACGACCTTCTTCAACATGATTACCGGTATCTACCTGCCGACGGAGGGCGACATCATCTTCGATAATGCCCTTATCTCCGGCCTTAAGCCGCACCAGGTCACGGCGCGTGGGATCGGGCGCACTTTCCAGAATATTCGCCTGTTCGCCGATATGACGGCGCTGGAGAATGTCCTGGTCGGCATGCATACCCGACTGCGGGGCGGGCTGGCGCGGACTCTGATTCGCCCACCCTCCATTCTACGCGAAGAGGTACAGGCTGCCGACAAGGCGATGCGGCTCATCGAATATGTTGGCCTGCCGCGCCGCCTTGCCCTTCACTCGGCGCGCAATCTTCCCTATGGCGACCAGCGTCGCCTGGAAGTGGCGCGCGCGCTGGCCTCCGACCCGCAGCTGCTCCTCCTCGACGAGCCGACGGCGGGTATGAACCCCCAGGAGACGGGGGAGATGACGAAGTTCATTCGCCGCATTCGCGACGAACTGGGTCTGACCATCCTGCTTATCGAGCACGATATGCAGGTGGTGATGGGTATCTCCGACCGGGTGAGCGTCCTGGACCACGGCACGAAGATCGCCGACGGCACGCCATCAGAAGTGCAGCAGAACCCGCTGGTCGTCGAAGCCTATCTGGGCAAGGGCGGGGCGGAAGAGGAGCTGGCCCAGACGAAGCAGGAGATGAAGAGGTAACATGCCGCCGCTCCTCGAGCTTACCGACATCAAGACGTACTATGGTAACATTCAGGCGTTGAAGGGTATCTCGCTATCGGTCGCCCCCGGTGAGGTGGTATGCCTGATCGGCTCCAACGGCGCCGGCAAGACGACCACGCTACGCACCATCCAGGGCCTGATTCGCCCCCGCGAGGGAACGATGACCTACGATGGCAAGGACCTGGTGACGATGGAGGCGGATGAGATCGTGAAGGCGGGCGTCTCCCAGTCGCCGGAGGGCCGCTTGGTCTTTCCCCGCATGACGGTGCGCGAGAATCTGGAGATGGGCGCGTACTCGCGTAGCGACAAAGTCGGCATCCAGGCCGACATGGAGAAGATATTGGACCTGTTCCCGCGCTTGCGTGAGCGTCTGACGCAGAAGGCGGGCACCCTCAGCGGCGGCGAGCAGCAGATGTTGGCGATGGGCCGCGCGATGATGTCGCGCCCACGCCTGCTCCTGCTGGACGAGCCAAGCATGGGGCTGGCGCCCATGCTGGTCGAGCAGATCTTCCGCACCATCCTGGATATCAACCAGCAGGGCACGACGGTCCTGCTGGTCGAGCAGAATGCGCGGATGGCTCTTGCCATCTCCGATCGCGGCTACGTCCTCCAGACGGGGCGCATCGTCCTGGAAGACACCGGTAGTAACTTGTTGAACAGTGAGCTGGTTCGCAAAGCCTACCTCGGCGAGCACTAACGGCCTGCTCCTGGTGGCCGCCGGGGCGGCGCTGTGGGGCACGCTGGGCATCTTCTTCAAGGTCCTGCTTGGCTATGGCCTCGCGCCGCTCACGCTGGCTTTCCTGCGCGCGCTGCTGACGTTCTTGATTCTTCTCGGCGGGTTGGGTGTGCTGCATCCGACCCGCCTTCGTCTGGCGCGGCGCGATATCCCCTACTTCCTCATTTTTGGCGCTATCACCGTTGCCCTCTTCTACACCGTCTACATCGTGGCGGTTGATCTGACCAGCGTCGCCACGGCGGCGGTCCTGCTCTACACGGCCCCCGTGTGGGTAACGCTGCTGGCCTGGCGGCTGTATGGCGACCCCCTGGGCGCGCGCCAACTCGTCGCGTTGGGGCTGGCCTTCACGGGCTGCGCCCTGGTGGCGGGAGCGTACGACCCGGCCCAGCTGCGTGTCAACGCCGCCGGGCTTCTGGCGGGCCTGGCCGCCGGCCTTACGTATGCCCTGTACTCCATCTTTAGCGTCCCTGCCCTGCGGCGCTACTCGTCGTGGACGGTGGTGACGTGGGCGGTGGGTTTTGGCGCATTGACGCTGGCCCCCTTTGTCCTGGTCCAGGGCGCGGCGGCCTTTGCTCCCATCCTGACGCCCTCGGCCGCCTGGCTATGGCTGCTCGGTCTGGCGTTGGGGCCGACCGTGGGCGCGCTGGTGTTGTACACAACGGGCCTCAAGCACGTGCCGGCCGGTATCGCCAGCGTGACCGCGACGCTGGAGCCGGTCGTTGCGACACTGCTGGCCGTCGTGGCGTTGGGGGAGCGTCTTGTCCTGCCGCAGATTCTCGGCGGCGCGCTGATTGTGGGCGCGGTGGCGCTGCTGGCGGGGCGGGGGGCCACCAGTCAATAGGAGCGAGGGGGCGAACCGGCCCCGGTCACCGACCGGGAGCTACGCAGCCAATTGACACGCGAGGCTAACAGCCCTATACTTTGCGGCGACAACGGAGACCCCGTTGCCCTGGGGGAGTCTGGTCAAGCCAGGCTGAGAGGGGCGCCCGGCGACAAACGCCACAGCGCCCGACCCCATGAACCTGATCTGGATCATGCCAGCGCAGGGAAGGGCCAGCCACACGCATTGCAGCCGTCGCCCTTTCCCGGGGCGACGGCTTTCGTGTGGGAGGTCTCATGATCGCAGAATCCGCACGTCCCATCGAGGCCGCGCCGCCGCCGGCTGAGTGGGGCATCGACCCGGTGCCGCCTGCCCAGCGGCGGCTGCGCCTGACTGACTTTGCTGTCCTGTGGGCGGATCTGGGCGTGGGGCTACTGGTGCTGGTGGCGGGCAGCCTGCTCGTGCCGGGCCTCGGCCTGACCCAGGCTCTCGTCGCCATCGTCGTCGGGACGCTCATCGGCAACCTGCTGCTGGGCATGGCTGGCGTTGTCGGTAGTGACACCGGCGCGCCAACGATGGTGACACTGCGCCCCGCGCTGGGGGTGCGTGGCGCGTGGCTGCCGAGCGCGGCCAACGTGGTGCAGCTGATTGGCTGGGCCGCCTTCGAGGTGCTCATCATGGCCCAGGCCGCCAATGCCATCGTCCAGACTCTGTTTGGGTGGAGCAACTATTTGGTGTGGGTCGTGGTCTTCGCGGCTCTGGCGACCTGGATGGCTGTAGCCGGTCCCATCGCTGTCGTCAAGAAGTACCTCGAGCGTTTCGGGGTGTGGATTGTCCTGGCGACGACGGTGTGGCTCACCTGGTACGTATTCACGCGCTACGATGTGAGCGCGCTGTTTGCCATGCCGGGGACAGGGGACTTGAGCTTCGGGGCGGGCATTGATCTGGTCGTGGCGATGCCCGTCTCGTGGCTGCCGCTGGTTTCCGATTTCTCCCGCTTTGCGCGGCGCAGCGGCGACGCTTTCTGGGGGACATACATCGGCTACTTTATCGCCAACACGTGGTTCTACGCCCTGGGCGCGATTCTGATGCTCGCCCTCAAGCTGAGCGACCCTTTCGATCTCATCCCGGCCATCGCGGCGCTGGGCGGCGGCTGGCTCGCCCTGGCCATCATCCTGGTGGACGAGACAGATAACGCCTTCGCCAACATCTACTCGACCACCGTGTCGGCCAAAACCATTGCCCCGCGCCTGCCCTTCCGCGCGACCGCCATCACCATCGGCGGGCTGGCGGCTATCCTGGCGGCCTTGTTGCCGCTCGCTGACTACGAATGGTTCTTGCTGCTGATTGGCTCCATCTTTGTGCCGCTCTTCGGCGTGCTGGCCGCCGATTACTTCATCGTGCGCCGCCGTCAGTATGAGGTGGCTGAGCTGTACCGCGAGCATGGCGCGTATTGGTACGCCGGCGGTATCAACTGGGCGGGAATCGCGGCCTGGGCGACGGGCGTGGTTGTCTATCAGTGGATCACCCGCATGTTGCCCAATCTGGGCGCGACCATCCCCGCCTTTCTTGTCGCCCTGGCGGCGTATCTGCTCCTGGCGCGCGTGCTGCGTGTCGGGCGTCGCCCTCAGGTACAGCAGTAGACGCGCGCGTGGCATATGTCGGCGCGGGAGGGTCGCATCCCGCGCGGGTAGGGATTCAGGCTTGTGAGGAGGAATGATGTACGACCGAGCGCTGGCCGTCCAGGCGGCCGATTTGCTCGCTCGCCTGCGCGAGCGGCGGCCCCTTGTCCACCATATCACCAACAACGTGACGGTCAATGACGTGGCGAACGTGACGCTGCAACTGGGCGCGTTGCCCATCATGGCTCCGTCATCCCACGAGGCGGCCGACATGGTTGTCCACGCCAACGCTCTGGTGCTCAACATCGGTACGCCGGACCCCGACCAGCTGGAAGCGATGGCGCAGGCCGGGGCGGCCGCTAATCAGCGCGGGCTGCCCATCATCCTCGACCCGGTGGGGTTGGGGACCACGCCGCTGCGTACCGAGGGCGTGCGCCGCCTGCTGGGCCGCCTGCGGTTGTCCGTCGTGCGCGGCAACGCCGGCGAGATTGGCCGCCTGGCCGGGCTGGGCGGTGAGGTGCGCGGCGTCGAGAGCATCAGCGCGCCGGATGGGGCCACCGCCACGACTCTGATTGCGCGCGACCTGGGCATCGTGGCGGCTGCCACAGGGGCGCGCGACTTCGTCGCCGGTCCAGGTGGCGGCTTCTACATCGACAACGGCCACCCTATGCTGGCGACGGTGGTCGGGACGGGCTGCATGTCCACTGCCACCATTGGCTGCTTTGTCGCCGTCGCCGATGACCCACTGATGGGCGCGATGGCGGGACTGGCGTGCTTCGGTGTTGCGGGCGAGCTGGCTGCCGCCGACAGCGACGCGCCGGGCAGCTTCAAGGTTGCCCTGTTCGACCGCCTGTTTAGCCTGGACCCCGAGGCGGTGGCGGCGCGGGCGAAGATCGGCCGTACCCAGGAGGCGCAACGTGACTAAGCCGGCGGTGGACTGGGCGCTGACTGTCGTCACCGACGAGAGGCTGAGCCTGGGTCGGCCGCAGCTAGACGTCGTGCGGGCGGCCGTCGCGGGCGGGGCGACCGTGGTTCAATTACGTCAGAAGGGGAGCACGACGCGGGGGATGGTGGAGTTGGGCCGCGCCCTGCGCGCCCTGACCCGCGAGATGGGCGTCGCCCTCATCGTGAACGACCGCCTCGACGTGGCGTTGGCGGTTGACGCCGATGGAGTCCACGTGGGGCAGGAGGATATGCCCGCCGCGGCGGCGCGGTGGCTCATCGGCCCCGATTGCCTGCTGGGGGTGTCGGCGGCCACGCCCGATGAAGCGCGCGCCGCCGAATCGGCTGGCGCGGACTATGTGGGCGTCGGCTCGGTGTATGCGACCGGCAGCAAGGCCGACGCAGGCGCGCCCATCGGCCTGGCCGGGTTAGCCGCCGTGGCCGAGGCGGTCCATATCCCGGTCATCGCCATCGGCGGTATCGGGCTGGGGCGAGCGGCCGACTGCATCCGCCACGGCGCTGACGGTGTGGCGGTCATCTCGGCCATCGTCTCGCAGCCGGAGCCGGAGATCGCGGCCCGCGCGCTGCGCCGCGAGGTCGATGACGCTCGGGGGCGGTAGCCTGCTCATGGGCGGGGCGTAGTTCGCTGTCGGAGACAGGAGGAGGCGCGGATGAAACGAGCATTGACCATCGCCGGTTCGGATTCGGGGGGTGGGGCGGGCATTCAGGCCGATCTAAAGACCTCGCGGCCCTCGGTGTCTTTGGCATGAGCGCGCTGACGGCCATCACGGCGCAGAACACGCTGGGGGTCCACGGCGTCGTCGAGCTGCCGCCTGACTTCGTCGGCCAGCAGATCGACGCCGTGCTGGGCGATCTGGGCGCGGATGCCGTCAAGACGGGGATGCTATCGAGCGCGCCCATTGTGGAAGTCGTCGCGGCGAAGGTTCGTCAGTATAATGTGGGCAAACTGGTCGTGGACCCGGTGATGATGGCGAAAGGCGGCGACCCGCTATTGCGCGCCGACGCCCGCGACGCGCTGCTGCGCGAGATTGTGCCGCTGGCCTATGTCATCACGCCCAATCTACCCGAGGCGGAGACCCTGGTCGGCTTCCCCGTGCGCTCCCTGGGCGATATGGAGAAATCGGCGCGCGCCATCTACGACCTGGGGGCGCGGCACGTCGTGGTCAAGGGCGGCCACCTCTCGGCCGAGGACAGCGTCGACTTGCTGTTTGACGGTCAACGCGTGACGCTCTATCCGGCTGCGCGTATCGCGACGCGCAACGACCACGGTACTGGCTGCACCTTCGCGTCGGCCATTGCCGCCATGCTGGCCCGCGATCTGGCGGTGGACGACGCGGTGCGCGCCGCCAAGGAGTACCTCACGGCCGTCCTCGCGGCATCGGCCGACTTGCGCTTGGGACGTGGGCCGCACGGGCCGATGGACCATCTGGCGCTGCTTCACCCGGAGGAATAGGACCCGCCGCGCGGCCGCAGCGGGTGAGGGATGAACTGTCATGCACTGCCTGATCCTGGCTAACGGCCCCGCGCCCGTCGTGGAGCAGATTCAGTATTACGCGAACCAGGCCGACCTGGTCATCGCTGCCGATGGTGGGGCCGCCCATGCGCTGGCGGCCGGCCTGTTCCCCGACGTGGTTGTTGGGGACCTGGACTCGCTGACGCCCGAACTGCTTGCCGAGCTGCGTGCCGCCGAGGTAACGGTGCTGCGCTTCCCGACTCGCAAGAATGAAACGGATATGGAGCTGACTCTGGCGGAGGCTGTCCGGCGCGGCGCGGCGCGGGTCACCATCCTGGCCGCGACGGGCGGCCGATTGGACCAGACTATCGGCAACATCTTGCTGCTGACGCTGCCCGCTTTTCAGGCCGTGCCGATGCGGCTGATCACTGATACCGAGGAGGCCTTCGTTGCTCGCGGCTACGCGCATCTGGCGGGCGAGGCGGGCGATACAGTGTCCCTCATCCCCCTCACGCCGAAGGTTACTGGCGTGACGACCCTGGGCCTGGAGTACCCCCTTGAACGCGCCGACCTCCAACTGGGGCCTAGCCTGGGCATCAGCAACGCCATGATGGGGGCTGACGCAGAGGTGAAGGTCCACGATGGCCTGCTGCTGGTGGTTCACGCCTGGCAGCACCCCCCCTACCGCGCTGTGCCCAGCGCCAACGGCGCGCCCCCCACCCTGGTGGATCTGCCGGCTGACGAGACGTGATGGGTGCGCCGCTTGCCCGTTCCCCTGGATTCGATTATCCTATGCGTCAGCCGGTCGCGGGAATCGCCGCCGCCGATTAGTTGACTCTACCCCGTAGGAGACAATATGCCGACACCGGTAACGCTCATTCCCGGCGATGGAATCGGACCGGAGGTCACTCAAGCCGCGCGGCAAGTGATCGACGCCGCCGGGGCCGACATCGAATGGCACGTCCACGAAGCAGGCGGCGATGTGGTGGACCGCTATGGCGCGGTGCTGCCGCCGTCGACCATCTATTCGGTGGAACGCAATCGCCTGGCCCTCAAAGGCCCCATTGCCACGCCCATTGGTAAAGGCTTCCGCTCGGCCAACGTCCAGTTGCGCCAGGAGTTGGACCTATACGCCAACGTGCGCCCGGTGCACAGTATTCCTGGCGT
>JAHCIE010000103.1 GCA_026129385.1 Anaerolineae bacterium | reverse complement strand
TGGACATGAGTCCCTTTGACATCACCAACATTCCCCTGCGGTCGCCCTCAAGCGGCGTTACGGTGAACCTGCCAGCCACCTTCGCCTGGGACCGGCGTGGGGTCGCCGGGGATAGCTACGCCTGGGAGTTACTGGACCCCAATAGCGGGATCTCCGTATACCTAGGCCCGCAGGTCGGCGAGAACGAGGTCTATACCCTGGTCACGAAGCCTGATGACATCGCTCTAGGCGTCCGCTACGGCTGGTCGGTGCGCGTCTACGGCCTGCCGCGCGACGAGGCCAACTTCGGCGTGGCGCACTTCTACCGCTCCGTCACCTTCAGCGGCAGCGCGAAGGAGAGTGCGAGCGACGCGCCGGGAGCCACATCCCGCCGGGGCATCGAGAGCATTTTCGAGAGCGAACCGGCGAGCGCGCCACAGCGCTAAGCCTCCCATGCCCCTCACCCTGGGTCTCGATGTCGGCACGACATCCATCACCGCCCTGGCCCTCGATACGGCCATAGGCAGCGTTGCCCTGCGCGCCTCGACCCGCGCCGACGCCGAGGCCACCTCGCCCGCGGATAGAGGGCGCGGCCGCTCCGAGTGGGACGCCGACCGCCTCGCCACCCAGGTCTTCGCCACCCTGCGCCGCGTCGCCGACGGCCTCGGCGACCGACGGCGAGATATCGCCGGCCTGGCCCTGACCGGCGCGCAGCACGGTGGCCTGGTCGTCGACGCGGCGCTGCGGCCCCTGACACCCTACATCAACTGGCAGGACCGCCGCGCTGCCGACCTCGCCCCCGACGGCGAAACCTGGCTCGACGGGGCGAAACGCCGCCTCGGCCCCGCCGCCGAGCGGGCGGGCTGCGCCCTTGTGCCCGGCTTCCTGGGCGTCAGCCTGTACTGGCTGCGGGAGAACGACGCCCTGCCCGCCGACGGTACGGCCCTGTTCATCACCGACTACCTGGCGGCGCGCCTAACCGGCGGCCGTCTCGCCACCGACCCGACCATGGCCGGTGGCAGCGGCGTGTTCGACGTGCGCGCCCGCGCGTGGAATGATGAGGCCATCGCCGCCCTCGACCTGCCCCGCACCCTATTCCCGGCCATCGCCGAAGCGGGCGACCCGCTGGGTGGTCTGAGCGCGGCCATGACCGCCGTCGTCGGCCTGCCCGCCGGATTGCCCGTCTACGTGGGTCTGGGCGACCACCAGGCAGGCTACGTCGGTAGCGTCGCCGACCGCGCTACGACGGTCTTCGTCAACGTCGGCACCGGCGCGCAGGTGGCGCGCTACAGCCCCGACCTCCACCTGGCCCCACCCCTGGAGAACCGCCCCTACCCGCGCGGCGGGAACCTGCTGGTCAACGCGGGCCTCTTCGGCGGCCGCGTCTACGCCCTGCTCGAAGGCTTCTTCCGCACCGTGGGCCGGGACTTGTTCGACCAGGCCGACGCGGCCAGCCTGTACACCGCCATGAACGCCCTGGCCGCCGCTGTCCCACCCGGCGCGGACGGCCTGCGCATCGAGCCGTACCTCTCCGGTAGCCGTGTCGACCCCACGCGACGCGGTGTGATCAGCGGCGTGTCCGACACCAACTTTACCCCTGCCCACCTGGTGCGCGCCTTTCTGGAGGGCATGGCCCGTAGCTACCGCGAGGGCTATGCCCTCATCGAGGCCGTGCTCCCCGAGCCGCCGCGCCATCTTGTCGGCGCGGGCAACGGCCTGCGCGAGAACCCGCTCCTGCGCGGCATGGTTGCCGACGCCTTCGGCCTGTCGCTATCCCTGCCCGCCCACGCCGAGGAAGCCGCCTACGGCGCGGCCCTGGTCGCGGGCGTCGGCGCGGGCGTCTGGCCCGACATCCCCACTGCCTGCCGCATGATCCGTTATCAGGAGGCCAGCCCCCATGCAGATTGAAACCCTCGACGCCGACGGGGCGCGCACCCTGTTCCCCGATCTGGTGGCCCTGCTACGCGACTCCGTGGACCACGGCGCGTCGGTGGGCTTCCTGCCGCCCCTGGCCGACGCTGAGGCTCACGCCTACTGGGACAAGGCCATCAGCGATCTGGCCGCTGGCGAGCGCGTTCTGGTCGTCGCGCTGGACGACGGCCGCGTCGTTGGCGGCGGTCAGCTAGCCCTGGAGGCGCGCCCCAACGGCCGCCACCGCGCCGACATCCAGAAGGTGCTTGTCCGCACCGACTACCGGCGGCGCGGCATCGCGCAGACCTTGATGCTCGCCCTGGAGGACGCGGCCCGCGCCCATCAGCGCAGCCTGCTGGTGCTCGACACGGTTCAGGGCGGAGACGCCGAGCGACTCTACGCCCGCCTGGGCTACACTCGTGCGGGCGTCATCCCCGACTTCGCCCTCAACGGCGACGGCGGCCGCGATGCCACGGTGGTGTTCTACAAGCTGCTGTAGCAACCACACCCGGCCGCACACGTACTGCATAATGCGCTATAATTCCAGCAGGAGGTACTCAGCATGGCCAAACGACCCGGCGGCGAGCTGGCGACTCGCCCGCTGCACTTCATATGGATCGCCGATGCGTCCGGCTCGATGGCGGGCGACAAGATTCACTCTCTTAACTTCGCCATCCGCGACGCCATTCCCCACATGCAGAAGGTCGCCGACGAGAACCCTAACGCCCAGGTCCTCGTCCGCGCCCTGGCCTTCTCCAGCGGCGCGCAGTGGACCATCTCGCAGCCTACCCCCATTGCTGACTTCAAGTGGACCGACGTCAAGGCAGGTGGGGTAACCGACATGGGCAAGGCGCTGGCGATGGTCGCCGAGCAACTGCACATCCCGCCCATGACCGAGCGCGCCCTGCCGCCGGTCCTCGTCCTCATCTCCGATGGCCAGCCCACCGACGATTTCCAGACCGGCCTGCGGGCCTTGATGGACCAGGCATGGGGCAAGAAGGCCGTCCGCATCGCCATCGCCATTGGCGACGACGCCGACAAGGACGTCCTGAAGGAGTTCATCGGCAACGCCGAGATGGAGCCGTTGCAGGCCAATAACCCGGAGGCGCTCGTCAACTACATCAAGTGGGTGTCCACCGCCGTCCTCAAATCGGCCTCCTCGCCCGCCAGCCAGACTTCGGCCGACGCGGGCGGCGCGAACGTGCCTATCCCCGCGCCCCCCGACCCCAACGCCGGCCCCGCCGCGCCGGGCGACGTGTGGTAAGGGCGCGGCATGCGCGACTCGACCCATGCCCCTGTGTGGCAGGTCGTTGGCTGTAGCGTCAAGGGCGCGTCCCACATACGCAATGGCCTGCCCAACCAGGACGCCATGCGCTGGCTGCCGGACGGGCGATCGGCACGGCGGTCATCATTCGCCGTCGCCGACGGCTACGGCAGCGCGCGCTGCTGCATGCGACCACGGCGCGGCGCGCTGGCCGTGCTGGCCGCCACCGACGCCCTGACCGAGTTTGCCGACGGCCTGCGCGACCTGCCCAGCCTGTCGGCCATCAAGCGCGCCGCCGAGGAGCGACTGCCCCAAGAAATCGAGCGGCGCTGGAACGCGGCCGTCGACGCCGACCTGGCCGACCACCCCCTCACCGAGGCGGAGCTAGGCCGATTGGAGGAGCGCGACGGCGCGCGGTCCCGCGAGCGCGTCCTGACGACGCCGCGCCTCACTGACGGCGCAACCCTGCTCAGCGCATTGCTGACCGACGCCTTCCTGGTCTTCCTGCAACTTGGCGACGGCGACATCCTGGTCGTCGATGATGACGGCGCGGTGTCTCGTCCCGTGCCTGGTGACAGCCGCCTGTTCGGGAACGAGACGACCTCCCTGGCCGGGAGCGACGCCTGGCGCGACTTTCGCGTCGGCTTCACCGCCCTGGCGGGACCGCCGCCGGCCCTGGTCCTTCTATCCACCGACGGCTATGCCAACTCCTTCCGCGACGACGCGGGCTTCCTGCAAGTCGGGGCCGACCTGCTGAGCCTGATTCGCGGCGACGGGCTGGCGGTCGTCGCCGCCGCCCTGCCGACCTGGCTGGCCGAGGCGTCGGAGGCAGGCAGCGGCGACGACATTACCCTGGTTCTAGCGAGCCGCCTATGACTGATCGGCCCAACGTCGTCGTCGTTCTCGCTCGCTGCCGCTACAGCCGCCAGCCCTTCGGCGTGCGTTTCGAGGAGAAGCTACCCGGTCGTTGGATCGCCGACTGGGCCTTCGCCATCCAGGAGCAGGCCGCGAGCCGCGAGGGCTACGACCGCGCCAGTATCGAGGGCAAGTTCGGCTTCGACCCCGATTACCCTGGCTGCCCCTACTGCTTCGCTCGCAAGCTCGTGCGCTGCGGCCACTGCCGACGGGTGCTATGCTACGACGGCAAGGAAGGCCAGTTGACCTGCCCGTGGTGCGGGGCGTCAGGCCGCGTGACCGGCACGGCGGGCCAGGTGGACGTCAGCGGCGACCGATGAGCCTGCCCGCCGCTGTTGCCCCGCCTACCCCGCCCGGCCCCGCTTTCGTCCGCGACCAGCTGCGCGCGCTGCTGGCGGGGCAAGGCCCCGCCATCCTGGACGACCCACGCCGCTTCGAGGCCTTGCTGCGCGACCTGAGCGGCGAGCACCGCCGCGAGGCTCACCTGCTGGTGAGCGCGCTGCGCGAGCGCGTGCCCACCGACCTGCTTGCCCCCGGCAACGGCCTGCCCCGCTCCCTGCTCGTCGCCCGCCTGGCCCAACGCCTCCACGACAACCTGGGCATCGCTGAGTCCTTCGCCCGCTGGGCCGTTGTCTCCTGGGCGCTGGCCCTCGGCACGGTGACGGATTGGGAAGCGGCCGCCCTGGACAGGGATGAGCCACCTTCGGCAACGGCCATGCCAGGCGACGCCGAGACCGTCATCGTCGACGCGCGAGGCCGTGGCGACTATGAGACTCTCGAAGACGCCGTCCACGCCGCGCCGCCCCACACCCGCATCCTGGTCGCGCCCGGTCGATATACCGCAAGCGTTGACCTCGACAAGCCGCTGGAGATTGTCGGCGACGGCCCCGCCCGCCAGATCGTCCTCCGCAGTGTCGACGCTCCCTGCCTGCGCATCACGGCTCCCGTCACCCTGCGCGCCCTGAGCCTCGCCCGCGACGGGACGGACGCTCGCGGCGCAACGGTCGATGTGGCGGGCGGCAAGGTGACGCTGGAAGATTGCATCGTCAGTGGGACCGGCCGCGCCGCCGTCGCCGTGAGTGGGCGCGATACCGAGCTCGTGACGCGACGCTTGCAGGTCGAGGATGCAGCCCACACCGGCCTGCTGTTCGAGGCGGGGGCGCGGGGCGTGGTGGAGGACTGCGAGATTCGCGCCAGCCGCCGCAACGGCGTCCACGTCAGCGACGACGCCAACCCGCTGCTGCGCCGCTGTCACGTTCATCACGGGCTAGAGATTGGTGTGCTGGTGGACAGGGGAGGGCGGGGCGTCTTCGAGCACTGCGAGATTGCCGACAACGCCTTTCAGGGGGTCATCATCAGTGGCGGCGCGCCGGTCCTCACCCGCTGCCGGGTGCAGCGCAACGACATCGGCATCTGGGTCGAGCGCGGCGGCCAGGGCGTCGTCGAGGGCTGCGACCTGCGCGGCAACCGCGTCGCCGCCTGGCGTGTCAAATCGGGTAGCCACATCCAGCATCGAGGCAACAAAGAGTAGGGCCATTCTCCCTGGAGTACAGCAGCCATACTCCCGCTGCGGGAGCACGGCTCCCGCACGCCAAACAGAGGCTACATGAACCAGATTCTCAAACTCGGTCAGGTCGTCAAGACGGAGACCACGAAAAAGGACGCCCGCGTCGACAGCTTCCTCGGCGGCGGCGGGCAGGGCGAAGTCTACCGCGCCACCTTCGACGGCGCGCCCGTCGCCCTCAAGTGGTACTTTCCCCAGACCGGCAGCCGCGACCAGCGCGGCGCGTTGGAACTGGTCGTCAAGAAGGGCGCTCCCGACAGCCGCTTTCTGTGGCCCATCGAGCTGGCGACGGCGCGCGGCGTACCCGCCTTCGGCTACATCATGCCCCTGCGTCCTGCCAACTACAAGAGCATCGTGGATTTGATGAAGCGGCGCGCCGAGCCAACCTTTCGCGCCCTGGCAACGGCGGGCTTCCAGCTGGCCGACAGCTTCCTGCAACTCCACGCCAAGGGCCTGTGCTACCGCGACATCTCCTTCGGCAACGTCTTCTTCGACCCCAAGAGCGGCGACGTACTCATCGCCGACAACGATAACGTCGGCGTCGAAGGCGCGACGCGGGCGGGTGTCCTGGGTACGCCGCGCTTCATGGCCCCCGAGGTGGTGCGCGGCGACGCCATGCCCAGCACCCAGACCGATCTATTCTCCCTGGCCGTGCTGCTCTTCTACATGCTCATGGTCCATCACCCACTGGAAGGGCACAAGGAACTCGACATCAAGTGCCTCGATCTGCCCGCCATGAACAAGCTATACGGCACCGAGCCGGTATTCATCTTCGACCCCCAGGACGCCTCCAACCGCCCCGAGCCTGGCTACCACGACAACGCCATCGCCTTCTGGCCCATCTACCCCCAGTTCATCCGCGACCTGTTCACGAAGGCCTTCACCGACGGCATCCGCGACCCACAGCATGGCCGCGTCCGCGAGAGCGAGTGGCGGGCGGCAATGATCCGCCTGCGCGATTCAATTCTCTACTGTGGGAATTGTGGCGCGGAGAACTTTTACGACGCCGACACGCTCAAGGCGTCCGGCGGCCAGCCCGGCGTGTGCTGGTCGTGCGGCAAGAGTCTGGCGCTGCCCTTCCGCCTCCAGGTGAACCGCAACACCATCATGCTCAACTACGACACGCAACTGTACCCGCATCACGTCGACGACAACCGCCTGTACGACTTCAGCGCGCCGCTGGCCGAGATAACGCGCCACCCGACGAACCCCAACGTCTGGGGCCTCAAGAACCTGTCCAGCGGCAAGTGGGTGACCACCACCGCCGAGGGCGTCGTCCACGACGTGGAGCCGGGCCGCAGCGTCAGCCTCGCCCCCGGCACGCGCATCAACTTTGGGAAGGCTGAGGGCGAGGTGCGCCTGTAGCCAGCCGCGTTCGTCGCCCGCGCAGGGCAGACCATGCCAGCATCCCCAGGAACAGCAGTAACGCCACCTCGTTGAGCAAGCCGCCGACCCGCCGCGCCTCAAACCAGCCGCCCAGGTCGGCGGCGATGCGCAGCAGCAGCGAGGCGTTCAGCAGTACCAGCGGCGCGTAGAACCAGGGGGTGTAAACCAGCGGCGTGCGCAGCACGGACGGGAAGATAATGGGCGCGTGGCCGAAGATCATGGACAGCACGAAACCGACGAACACGGCGTGCAGCGTCGCGTCGTATAGCGGCCCGGCCGGCATGCCGCCGACCACGACCGCCAGCGCGCCGCCTACCGCCAGCCAGACATAGCCCGACAGCAACGCGGCGGCGATGTAGCGTGTCAGGCCAGTCATGCGTACCGTGCGCCGCGCGATGTCGTAGCGCGCCAGCCACCCCGCCAGCAGCATCATGCCCACGCCGAGCAGGCGCACGCCGAGGTCATACTCTACCACCGACACCGCCAGCCCTGTCAGCAGCACAGCCACGACCCCCACGAACAGCCGCGTCGCCAACGGCGGCAGGCGCAACACGCGGCTCAGTTCTAGCCGCTCACCGGCGATGGTAAACACCAGGAACATGGCCCACCACAGGGCCACCTGCCATAGCGGCAACCCGGCCAGCCACAGCAGGTTGCCTACCAGCCATGTCGCCGCCCCCAGCGCCATCGTCGCGCTGTAGGCGTGCAGCGGGCGGCGTGGCACGAAGAAGATCAGCGTGAGAACCGCGCTGCCCAGGCTGAACAGCAGCGGCCCCAGCCAGCCGACGCCCCCCGCCAACAGGACGAGCGTCCCCAGACCAGCCAGCGCCGGCGCGGCCCACGGCCAGGGCCGGTCGAGGGCCACCGCGCGCTCGACGCCGATGAGCGTGCCCAGAAAGCCGCACACCATCAGCGGGCCGTGGCCCATGACCAGCGGCGGATGCACCGGCCACGCCCAGCCGATGCGCAGCAGCCCGCCCCACAACCCTGCCAGGAGCGCGGTCAGCGCGAGGGCCATGAGGGGAAAACGCTGGGGGGAAGCGGGCACGCTAGATTGATTCTGAGCCATGACAAACTCTCGCTAGACGCTTTCAGGCTGGCGAACGAGCCGCCGCAGCCCCACGCCCGGTGTGGCCCACGCCGAGTAGGCCAGGATGATGGCCCCGGCGATGGGGGCAAGGGTCGCCCAGGCCGCAAGCGCCAGGCTCCAACGTCCCACCCACGCGGCGGGCCACAGGCCGGTCAGCGGAATCAGCGACACCTGGAGCAGCAGGATGCCCGCCACGTACCAGCGCCAGCCCCGCACGAACCGCCAGCCCCACACCTCTCCGGCGGCCACTACCAGGCCAATGCTGACGAAGCCCAGCAACAGCCAGTGCAGGTACGGGATGCGCAGCCCAGCCCCCTCGGCCCAGGTGGCGACCATCGGAATACTGGCGGCCAGCTCTCCGACCGCCTTCAGGCCCAGGAAGGCGAGGGGGATGCGCCACGCCGCGACGACAGCGGGCCATAGCGCGGCCAGATGCACCAACAGCCCCGCGCCCACCACGAACGCGCCCACGCTCGCCAGCGGGCGCAGCACCTCCGGCGTCAAGCTCGACGGTACGCCCAGCAGGGCGGCGAAGGGCAGCGCCAGGAAGATGAGCCACGTTGTCCAGCGGAGATGAGGCCGCCCGGCGCTGGGGTGAGCGGCGTAGGCCAGCCCCAACACGCCGAAAATGAACCAGCCGTCGGCGAACAGGTTCAGAAACAGCTGCACCATCGCCTCGCCCCAGAAGAGATCGGGCACACGCAGCATAGCGACGGCCATGCGCCCCACACCACCCAGCGAGGCCAGAACGACGGCCGCCAGCGCGGCGTCCCACAGCAACAGCGGTAGCGGACGGGCGGCGCGCCGCGTGTCGCGCCAGTAGAGAATCATAAAGGCGTACCAGGGCAGGCCGCATAGCGCCGATGCCATCATCGATAGCGGCAGCCGCTTCTCCCCCACCTGCGCCAGCGAGTAGCCATACAACAGGAAGAAGGGATAGGCCAGCAAGCCCAGCAGCAGCGCGGCGGCGATAACAAGGCCATAGCCGCGCCCCACGGGGCGGCCCGTTTGCCGCGGCAGCCAGGCGACGATGAGCGCCATCAACGCCGGCGTCACCCAGCTGAAGTACATCCGGTGCGAGTGGGCGTGCCGCACGTTGCCAAATTGCAGGCCCTCCGGCAGGCCGTACAGCATGCCGAAGCGAAACAGCGCCCCGGTTAGCCCGGCCAGAATGAAACAGCCCAACGCCCCCAGCCATGCCCAGCGCACATCCGTCGTCGTACGAGTCATGCTCTCCCTCGGCTCTAGAGTAGCTCTAGCATACTCTACCGGTGTTTGTTTGTCTTTGCGTTGGCGCAACTACTTGCCCGTATCGGGAGTCCCGCCTATACTGCGTGCGACACTTAGC
>JAHCIE010000102.1 GCA_026129385.1 Anaerolineae bacterium | reverse complement strand
CGGCGTCACGCAGTACGCCGAACGGGGGGGCATCGATATCACCCTGACGGCCCCGCCGGGCCTCGGTCGCCTGGCGCCCGAGGTCGAGATTGTCCTCTACCGGGCCGTGCAGGAAGGGCTGACCAATGTCATGCGCCATGCCCAGGCCCGCCACGCCTGGGTGGCACTGGAACGCCGCGCCGAGTGCGTTCACCTGAGCATCATCGACGACGGGATCGGGCTGGACCCGGCGCGGCGCGGCAACGGCCTGGGCCTGGAGGGGATGCGCGAGCGCGTTCTGATGGCTGGCGGCACGCTGCGAGTGGATGCGCCTGAGAGCGGCGGGACACGGGTGGTCATCGAGATACCCGTCGGCGACGATGAAGTCGAGAGGTCGGCATGAGCAACCCGATTCGCGTCTTCCTGGTAGACGATCACACTGTCGTGCGCAGTGGTCTGCGCCTCCTGCTAGACGGCCAGGCCGACCTGATGGTCATTGGCGAAGCGCCGACGGGGGCCGAGGCAGTGGAGCAGGCCAACCAGCTACACCCGGATGTTGTCGTCATGGATATCACCCTGCCCGACTTCGACGGCGTCGAGGCGACCCGCCGCCTGCGCGCCTTATGGCCGACGGCCCGCATTCTGGCGTTAACGATGCACGACGAGGACGCCTACCTGGTCGCTTTCCTCGAAGCGGGGGGCATGGGCTACGTGGGCAAGTCGGCCGCCGACCGCGATCTGGTCAACGCTATTCGCACCGTAGCAAGGGGCGAGGTCTTCTTGCAGCCGTCGGGTGTGCAGGCCATCGTCCGCGAGCATCGACACGCGGGCGGCGCGCAGCGTGTCGTGGGGCCAGACGTCCTGTCAGAGCGCGAGCGCCAGGTGCTGGAGCTGACCGCCAAAGGCTTCACCAGTCGCGAGATTGGCGAACAGCTGGCCGTGTCGCCGCGCACCGTGGAGACCTACCGCGAGCGCATCATGGGCAAGCTGGACCTGACCCACCGCTCGGAGTTGGTCGAGTACGCCCTCAAGTTCCGCCTCCTGGGGTAAGCCGCCCGGAGTGGGCAGCCCTGCTGCCACATTCCAGGGAGGCCCACCATCGGCCACACAACCGACGGTCGGTCCTGGTGTCCGTGAAAGTCACGACAGCGGGCGTCGCGCAATCTGCACGTCAAGCAACGGGTGTTTCCTCTCAGCGAGGGAACACCCTTTCTGCTATAGTAGACTCAGGAGCCGCGCACGTACCAGTCAGGGCGGTACACATGGACGCTCGACAATTCCCTTCTCTCCTCCTCGCAGCGCCGCATCGGTGGCTGCGGGAGACGCTTCTGCAAGTCTTGCAGGCCTGGCCGGGGGGTGTTACCACGGCCGACAATCACGACGCGCTTCTGGTCGCGGCAAAAGCGGGAACGGATATCGTAGTCCTCACCCCCTTTGCCTTTGGCATGCATGGGGCAGATCTGCTGCGCGAAGTCCACCGGGTCGCGCCCCGTGTTCGCATGGTAGCCCTTATCCCCGACGACGACGGCGACTATCGCCTGGCAGCGCTGCGCGGCGGCGCGGATGCCGTCGTCTATGAATCTCAGGCGGATGTCGATCTCTTACCCACCCTCCAAACGGTGACTCGCGCCGAGGCGTCCCGCCAGTTGCGCCGTCGGTCGTCCCGCGCACGGTGGGTGAAGGAGGAAAGGCCTATGGACAACCCCAACCCTATCGCGGAGCTGCTCACCGAACGCCACGTATCGCGGCGCAGCTTCATCAAATGGTCGGCCGCCCTGGGCGGCGCCGCCGCACTGGCGGGCGGCGGCCTCAAGTTCGGCCTGGAGCCATTAAAGTCGACCGGCGCGGCTCCGGCGGCTGTGGCGGGCACTGGTGAGTGGATCACGGCTGCCTGCTGGCACAACTGCGGCGGTCACCGCTGCCTGCTAAAGGCCTACGTCGTCGACGGCGTCGTCCAGCGCGTGAAGACCGACGACACCCACCCCGATAGCGTCGACTTCCCTCAAAACCGGGCCTGCGCCCGGGGCCGCTCCCAGCGGCAGCAGGTCTTCGGCCCCGACCGGCTGAAGTACCCTATGGTGCGCAAGCACTGGGCGCCGGGTGGCGGCGACAAGAGCCTGCGGGGTCGCGACGAGTGGGTCCGCATCTCGTGGGACGAGGCGCTGAACATCCTGGCGAGTGAGATCAAGCGCGTCAAGGACACCTACGGCAACGAGTCCATCATGGTCACGGGCGGCGACATTACGCGCGCCCTGACCCTGTACGGCGGCTACACCACCACCTGGGGCACGACCTCGTGGGGCACGTGGTTCTACACCGGCCCCAAGACCGGCCTGGGCGATGGCCTGTACGCCACCAGCCACAATGACCGCATGGACCTGCGCAATTCGCAGCTGGTGGTCATGTGGGGCGCGAACCCGGCCTGGAGCAGCCAGGGCAACCCAACCTATTTCTATCAGGCCGCCAAAGCCGCCGGCGCCAAATTCATTTTTATCGACCCGTTCTACAATGACTCGGCCATGATTCTGGCCGATGAGTGGATTCCCATTCGACCCGCCACCGACCACGCGCTGGCCCTGGGCATCGCCCATACCCTCATCACCGAAGACAACCCCAAGACCAACCCCCTCATCGACTGGGACTTCCTGAACCGCTGTACCGTCGGTTTCGACAAGGACCACATGCCAGCGGGGGCAGACTCGAAGGAGAACTTCAGGGACTACGTCCTCGGCACGCAGGATGGCCAGGCCAAGACGGCCGAGTGGGCGGCCGAGATCTGTGGTGTGCACCCGGACCGTATCCGCGCCCTGGCCCGCGAGATCGCCCAGACTAGGCGCGTGGCCCTGCTGACCGGCTGGGCGCCCGCTCGGGTCAACAACGCCGACGCCTGGCCGCAGATGTTCATGACCCTCGGCTGCATGACCGGCCACATCGGCCAGCCCGGCCGCATGACCGGCGTCAGCTGCTGGGAGAAATCGGCCAACGGCGGCCCCGACCTGGTGGCCGCGGGCGGCAGCGGCGTGGCGGGTGTGGGCGACAACCCCATCAAGACCGTCGTCAACAACAACGAGCTGTGGGACGCGGTTCTCACAGGCCAGTACACAGCGGGCTACAAGAGCGTCAAGCCCATCAACATCCAGATGCTCTACCACGGCATGGGGTCGGCGCTCAATCAGAAGGTTGGCCTGGTCAAGGGCATCGAGGCCCATCGCAAGGTGGAGTTCGTCGTCAGCCAGACTCACTTCTTGACCACCAACGCCAAGTATTCTGACCTTGTCCTGCCCGTGACCACCCAGTGGGAACGGGAAGGCTATGTCAAGGGCAACCGTGAGGTGCTGATGTGGGCGCGGCAGATCACCCCGCCCCTATACGAAGCGCAGGATGACATGTGGGTTGTGCGCGAGGTCGCCACGCGCCTGGGCCTGGACGTGGCGAAGGTGGACCCGCTGCCCCTCAAGCAGCAGGTGTTCAACCAGATTGCCGGCGCGAAGGTCGCCAAGGTTGACGGCAGCGGCCAGGAGCCGCTGGTCACCATCAGCGAGGCCGACATGGCCGCGATGGGCGTCACCGGCAAGCCGCAGCAGGGCCGTATCAGCCTGGCCCAGTTCCGCGACCAGGGCATCTACCAGGTGCAGCGCCGGCCCGGCGACAGGCTCGGCTACATTGCCTTCGAGGCTTTCCGCAAGGACCCGGAAGCCAACAAGCTCAAGACCGATAGCGGCAAGCTAGAGATTCACTGCAAGTCCATTGCCGAATTCGTCAAGAATTCCGGCTTCGACGAGGTTCGCCCCATCCCCACCTACAACAAGGCCACCGAGGGCTACGAGGATACCTTCACGGATTGGGCGCACAAGATCAAGGGTGGCTTCCCCTTGCAACTCTACACCATCCACTATCGCCGCCGCACCCACTCCGTCTTCGACAACCTGCCCTGGCTGCGCGAGGCCTTCCCCCAGGAGTTCATCATGAACCCCGTGGACGCCGAGGCGCGAGGCCTGAAGACGGGCGACATCGTCAGGATTACGAGCCGCCACGGCTCCGTCATGCGCCCGGTCTGGGTCACCGAGCGCATGATGCCCGGCGTCGTGACCCTGGGGGAGGGGGCGTGGTCCCAAATCGACGAGACGACCGGCATCTGCCAGGCGGGCGCGACCAACACTCTCAACGGCGCCATCGCCACCGGCCAGGGACACCAGGGATGGAATAGCTGCAACGTCCAGGTGGAGAAGTACGATGGCACGCTGGAGCCAGATGCGACATGGCCGCAGCGCATCGTCTTCCCAGGAGCGTCGAACCATGTCTAAGCAACTGGCGTTTTTCATCGACCAGACGGTATGCACCGGCTGCAAGGGTTGCCAGATTGCCTGCAAGGACAAGAACAACCTGCCGGTCGGCATGAACTACCGCAAGGTATACGAGGTCAATGGCGGCGGGTGGCAGCAGGTTGGCGGCTTCTGGGAAAGCAACGTCTTTGCCTATACCCTGCCGGTGAGCTGCATGCACTGTCAGGAACCCCTGTGCCTGGAGGTCTGCCCCACCGGCGCGACCTTCAAGCGCGACGACGGCGTGGTCATGGTCAACGAGGACGTCTGCATTGGCTGCCGCTATTGTGAGTGGGCCTGCCCCTATGGCGCGCGCCAGTTCAACGAGCAGACCGGCGTCATCAACAAGTGCAACTTCTGCGCCGACCTACAGGCCCAGGGCGAACCGCCCGCCTGTGTCGCTGCCTGCCCGATGCGCGCCCTGGACTTCGGCGACTTGAACGAGCTTCAAGCCAGGTACGGCACGACTGCCGCGGTCTACCCGCTGCCCAGCCCGAGCCTGACACAGCCGTCCATCGTCATCAAGGCCCACCCTGACGCGCGCCGCGCCACGGTCGAGACCGCGCGCATCGTCAACCTTGAGGAGGTGTAATCATGCGTACTGAAGAAACGGCCCTTGTCCTGTTCACCATCCTGGGGCAGATGGCCGTTGGCTCATTCGTCATCCTGGGTATTGTCCACTGGTGGGCTGTCGGCCGCTACGGCACGGCCAAGGCCGACAAACTGGCCGACTACGCCCTGCTCGCCATCGGACCGGTTATGATTCTCGGCATGCTCGCCTCCCTGCTCCATCTCGGCAATCCCGTCAACGCCTATCGCGCCGTGCTGCACGTCGGCACGTCCTGGCTGTCGCGGGAGATTCTGCTTGGCAGCCTCTTCGCTGCCCTCGGCGCATTGTTTGCCCTGCTTCAATGGTTCAAGATCGGCTCCACGATCCTGCGCGGTGTGCTGGCCGTCATCGCGGCCGGTGTCGGCCTGGCCTTTGTCTTCGCCATGGCCCGTGTCTACCAGCTACCGACTATGCCGGCCTGGAACACCTGGACCACTACCGCCTCCTTCTTCGTGACGACCTTCCTGCTGGGCGCCCTGGCCATGATGGCTGCCTACGTCCTGAGCTATCTCTACCTGCGCAATAAGGACGCGGAGGACGTGGCGGGCCTGCGCGACATGCTCGGCAACGTCCTGCGCAGCCTGTCGGTCGCTACCCTGGCCCTGCTCGGCATCGAGCTAGTCATTGTTGCCCTGGGTGTGGTAGGCCTATCGCGCGGCCCGCTGGAGGCCATCCAAAGCGCAAACCTGCTGGCGACCGAGTTCCTGAGCCTGTTCGCTACGCGCCTCATTCTTGTCTTGCTGGGCGCGGGGTTGTTCGCCTTCCTGCTGTACCGCAGCGCGCGCGACCTCAACCGCGAACGGGCCGCCTTCGCCCTGGTCTTCGCCGCCTTCGCCTTCGTGCTGGTTGGCGAGGCCATCGGCCGCTATCTGTTCTACGTCACCTCCGTCAAGATCGGCCTCTAGCCGCCGGAGGAGAGGACTCTATGAGCGATACCAACTTCCTCAATGAAGCCTTGACTCGCGACATGTCGCGCCGTGGCTTCCTCAAGTGGAGCGCGGTGATTGGCGGCGCGGCGGCCCTGGCGGGCGGCGGGACGACCATCGGCCTCCAGGCGGTGCGAGAGGCCGCCGCCGCGCCGGAGACGGCTCCCGTCGACCCGGCGAGCGTGGTGTGGAACTCGTGCACCGTGAACTGCGGCAGCCGCTGCCCGTTGCGCGTCTTCGTCCGCGACGGCGAGATTGTCCGTATCGACACGGATAACACTGGCACGGACGAATTCGGTATGCAGCAGGTTCGCGCCTGCGTGCGCGGGCGCGCCATTCGGCAGCGCATCTACAACCCCGATCGTCTGAAGTACCCGATGAAGCGCGTCGGCGTGCGCGGCGAGGGCAGGTTCGAGCGTATCTCCTGGGACGAAGCCTTCGACACCATCGCCCGCGAACTGAAGCGCATCAAAGACAGCTACGGCAACGAGGCCATCTACCTCCAGTACGCGACGGGAACCCTGGGTGGCAGCGTTGCCAAGTCATGGCCGCCAGCCTCCACCCCCATCGCTCGCCTGATGAACTGCTACGGCGGCTATCTCAACCACTACGGAACGTATAGCACGGCCCAGATCTCGGCGGCCATGCCCTACACCTACGGCGGCAGCGCGGGCAACAGCACCGATGACATCGCCAACACGCGCCTCGTGGTGCAGTTTGGCAATAACCCCGCCGAGACCCGCATGAGCGGTGGCGGTGTCATCTACAACCTGATGGAGGCCAAGCGTCGCAGCGGCGCGCGACTCATCGTCATTGACCCACGCCTCAGCGATACGGTGGTGAGCCTGGCCGACCAGTGGATACCCATCCGCCCCGGCACCGACGCGGCCCTCATCAGCGCCCTGGCCTACGTCATCATCACCGAGGGGCTGCACGACCAGGCTTTCCTGGACAAGTACACGGTGGGCTTCGACGAGGCTCACATGCCCCAGGGCATCCCGCCCGGCAACTCCTACAAGGCGTATATCCTCGGCGAGGGCGCGGACAAGATCGCCAAGACCCCCCAGTGGGCGTCGGAGATCACCGGCATCCCCGTCGAGACCATCATCCGGCTGGCCCGCGAGATCGCCATCACCAAGCCCGCGTACATCTCGCAGGGCTGGGGTCCGCAGCGTCACGCCAACGGCGAGCAGAGCGCGCGCGCCATCGCTATGCTGCCCATCCTGACCGGGAATGTCGGCATCAAGGGCGGCAACACTGGCGCGCGCGAGGGCAGCGTGAGCCTGCCGGTGGTGGCCTTCCCCACCCTGACCAACCCTGTCAAGACCTCCATCTCCTTCTTCACCTGGACCGACGCCATCGAGCGCGGTACTGAGATGACCGCCACTCGGGACGGCGTGCGCGGCAAGGACCGGCTGAGCGTGCCCATCAAGTTCGTCTGGAACTACGCCGGCAACTCGATGATCAATCAGCACTCCGACACCAACCGCACGGCCAGGCTGCTGGCGAACGACAAGCTGTGCGAGATGATTGTGGTCATCGAGAACCACATGACGTCCAGCGCGCGCTTCGCCGACATCCTGCTGCCCGACACGACCAACCTGGAGCAGGACGACATCGTCCCTCAGGGTAGTTCGGGCAGCCTCGGCTATGCCATCTTCGCCAGCCAGGCCGTGAAGCCACTGTTCGAAACCAGGACCGTCTACGAGATGTGCGCTGAGATTGCGAAGCGCCTGGGGGTGGAGCAGCAGTTCACCGAGGGCAAGACGCAACAGGACTGGCTCAGGCAGATCGTCGCCCAGACCCGCGAGAAGGACCCCAAGTTCCCCGACTACGACCAGTTCAAGGCGATGGGCCTGTACAAGCGAGAAATGCCTGCCCCCGTCATCGCCTACAAGGCCTTCCGCGACGACCCCGAGAAGAACAAGCTCGACACGCCCTCTGGCAAGATCGAAATCTTCTCGGAGCGACTGCACAAGCTGGGGCAAACCTGGGAGCTGCCAGTGGGCGACGTCATCACCGGCCTGCCCATCTACGCGCCGACGTGGGAGGGTGTGTCCGACCCGCTGCGCGCCCAGTACCCCCTGCAGATGATCGGCCATCACTACAAGCAGCGCACCCACTCTACCTACGGCAACGTCGCCTGGCTCCAGGAAGCCTTGCCGCAGGAGGTCTGGATCAACACCCTGGACGCCGCCGCCCGCGACATCCGCAGCGGAGACATGGTGCGCGTCTTCAACGAGCGGGGTGCGCTGGAGCTGCCCGCCAAAGTCACACCGCGCATCATGCCGGGCGTTATCTCCGTCCCCCAGGGGGCGTGGTATACCACGGACGCGCGCGGCATCGATGTCGGCGGCTGCACCAACAGCCTGACGTCGTGGCATCCGTCGCCCCTCGCCAAGGGCAATCCACAGCACACCAACCTGGTCCAGGTCGGCAAAGTCCAGGGGAGGGTGTAGACCATGGGTAGTCAATACGGCTTCTACATGAACACGGCGGTCTGCATCGGCTGCAAGGCGTGCCAGATTGCCTGCAACGACAAGAACAACCTGGAGGTCGGCCGCCTCTTCCGCCGCGTTCTGGAGGTCAGCGGCGGCGACTGGGTGCAGCATGGGAACACCTGGGAGAACAACGCTTTCGCGTATATGGTGTCCATGGGCTGCAACCACTGTGAGAACCCTCTGTGTGTCGACGTGTGCCCGACGGGCGCGAGCATCAAGCGTTCCGATGGCATCGTCTACATCGACCAGGATAAGTGCATCGGCTGCCGCTACTGTGAGTGGGCCTGCCCCTACGGCGCGCGCCAGTTCAACGACGCGACGGGCACGATGACCAAGTGCGATTTCTGCGCCGATCAGCTGGCGGTGGGTCTGCCGCCCGCCTGCGTCGGCTCGTGCCCGATGCGCGCCCTGGACTACGGCGACCTGGCCGAGTTGCAGGCCAGGTACGGGACGACCAATCGCGACATCTACCCGCTGCCCGACTCGAGCCTGCTCCAGCCGGCGATTGTGGTCAAGCAGCACAGGAGCGCGCTGCGCGCCAACTCATCCAACGCAACCCTGGCGAACCCTGACGAGGTGTGACGAGCCAGCGGTGGAGGGCCGCATCCCGCTCACAAACCGCGCGGGATGCGGCCCTCCCTGCGAGCAGGCTTCGACGCAGGCGAAGAGGTCGCCCCACCATCTCGTAGCTTGCTTCGATTGCCTGAGGGGTATAGATTTCTTCTCACTGCACGATGGGTTCTCCCCCATGCGGCAGCGGCTTGACGGTATGATAGTGTCAGGAGCGAGCGGAATGACTCGCCCCATGAGGTGGTGACGATGAACCCTGACGAGATGTCCTTCGACGAGTGGGAATTGACCCTGACCGCTTTTCAGATCGCGTATGGCTTCCTCAGCAAGGCCTTCTACGAAGAACCTCATGCCGACCTGATGGAGGCGCTAGTCGACGGCGATCTGTTCAGCGAGTGGCCCTTGTCTCGCACAGAGCCAGCCACCGACTTCGGCCTATCGCTCATGCAGGATTTCCGCACCCAGTGGAATCGTGAGCTGCTGCCCGACTTGCGCTGGGACTATACGCGGCTGTTCATCGGCCCCGGCCATGTCCTCGCGCCGCCCTGGGAATCGGTCTACCGCAGCCGCGAGCGACTGCTATTCGACCAGGCCACCCTGGACGTCCGCCAGGCCTACGCGCGCTTCGGCCTTCAGGCCCCCAGGCTCAACCACGAGC
>JAHCIE010000101.1 GCA_026129385.1 Anaerolineae bacterium | reverse complement strand
TGTCTCCTCACTCGCCATGACACGCTCTAGTTTGCGGAAGGTTTCCTACACGAGCAAAGAGACGCGGTGGTATCGAAAAAGGTTCCCGCCACATACCACGGCACAGACCCTAAAGGTCTCCGAGACCTTTAGGGTCTACTCCCACGAGTGTAGTGGTCCCTCTACCGTGGGCAACGACCTCTATCCGCTGCAACGGGCTGCCGCCTGTATACTCGAAGCAGACCGAGCCGCGCGGCGCCGGAAGGACTGCTGCGCCCATGCGACCGAGAAGCGCGAGGGTACGATCGCGGCCATTCTTGACGGCCTGCGCGCTATCTCGCCACCGCCCACCGTGTTCTTCGGCGGCATCGGCGTGCCACTGGCCCACCCCAAGACCATCGACATGATCGCCCGCGTCAAGGCGACCGGCGCGACGGCCGAGATGATCACCAACGGCACGCTGCTTGACGACAAGCGCTCGCGACGCCTTATCGATGCGGGGCTGGACGTACTGTGGGTCTCCATCGACGGCACGACGCCGGAAAGCTACGCCGACCTACGCATGGGGGCCGAGCTACCGCACGTGCTGGACAACCTGGCCCGCTTCCGCCGCGCCCGCCGCCCGGCGCATCGCCCAACGCCGGTGATCGGCGTGGCCTTCGTCGCCATGCGGCGCAACATCCGCGACCTGCCGGAGGTCATCGCCATTGGGCGGCGGCACGGCGCAACACGCTTCATGGTCACCAACGTCCTGCCCTACTCGCCGCAGATGTGCGATGAGACCCTGTACGACCACACTCTCAACGACATCGCCTACCTGCCATCGCCGTGGCTACCGCGCCTGAGCATGCCCAAGATGCAACTCGACGACGACACGGCCGAGACCTTCGTGCGCGTGCTCAAGAGTAATCTCAACGTCACCTTCGCTGGTAACAACCTCGGCGGCGCCAACGACGTGTGCATCTTCGTCGAGAGCGGGGCGATGGCCGTCGGCTGGGACGGCTCGGTCAGCCCGTGCCCGCCCCTCCCGCACACCCACGTCGGCTACCTGCGCCGCCACCGCCGCGTCTCGTATCGCCATATCATCGGCAACGTGGCCGAGCGTGGCCTGCTCGACCTGTGGCGCGACCCCGACTACGTGGCCTACCGCGAGCGCATCCATAGCTTCGCCTTCGCGCCGTGCACCTCGTGCGGCGGCTGCGAGCTCGTCGATACCAACGCCACCGACTGTTTCGACAGCCCACCGCCCGCCTGCGGCGGTTGCCTGTGGGCGCAGGCCGTCATCCAGTGCCCCTAGCTACCCCGTTGGCTCGACCACCGTCAGGGCGACCTTGATGCGATAGCGATCGTCGACGCCGCGCCGCAGGATGTAGTGGGAGCGCTCGCGGGACTTCTCCACGCCGTCGGCGTCCACCGCCGACCACGCCACGTCCACGGCGACCAGCCGCTCCCCCAGCCGCTGCAGTGCGCCCAGGGTGGGCCGCGTCGCCATCAGTCCCTGCGCCCGATACCACTCCACCGCCTGTGAAAAGAAGGCCTGCACCTCGCCCAACTCATCGACGGGCATGGTCGCCTCGTCGGCCAGCACCAGGGCAGGCGGTCTCAACCGTCGGAAATGACCGCCAGATCGCCCTCGCTCAACGCGCGACCATAGCGCGCCAGGAACTGCCGAATCGCCTCGTCGCTCATGGATCCTCTCCCCCTGCCAGCGCTCTCCCCGGCGCGTCGCCGCCCCGGTTGACGACATCCCGCCCCCCGCCTAACATTGACGCCTTAATCGAGTCACAAGGGCAAAGTCAGTATGGACCGCACGTCGATGCAACGCCACCTGCTGGGAATCGCGCGTATCGGGGCCGACGCCAACGACAGCGACAATGTACGCCTGGAGAAGTCGCTGCTCGTCCTGTCCTCACTAATGCTGGCGTCCATGGCTGTCTGCTGGGGTATGGTGTACGCAGCGCTGGGCGCGCCCCTGGCCGCCGCCATCCCCCTGGCCTACGCTGGCTTCTCCTTCGTCAGCATGGCCATTTTCTCCCGCACACGGCGCTATGGCTTCTTCCGCACCAGCCAACTCCTTGCGTCGCTGGTTCTGCCCTTCTTGCTACTCATCGCCCTCGGCGGCTTCGCCGACTCCAGCGCCGTCGTCTTGTGGTCGCTGACATCGCCACTGGGCGCACTCGTCTTCGCCGGGCGGCGGCAGGCGGTGCGCTGGTTTCTGGCCTACCTTGCCCTTGTCGCCGCCAGCGCGGTGTGGTCCGCTCTCTATGCGACGCCCGCCTCCCTGCCCCCCGTCGCGGTCACGATCTTCTTTGCCCTGAACATCACTGGGGTGTCAGTGGTCGTCTTCGTGCTGCTTGAATACTTCGTCGCTCAGAAGGATACCTCGCTCTATCTGCTCGGCGTCGAGCGGCGCAAGTCCGAAGCGCTGCTGCTGAACATCCTGCCCCGCGAGATTGCCGACATTCTCAAGAACGAGAACCGCATCATTGCCGACTACTACGACGGAGCCAGCATCCTGTTCGCCGACGTGGTCAACTTCACACCCCTGTCGGCGAACATGACGCCGTCCCAACTGGTAACGCTGCTCGACGATGTGTTCTCCGCCTTCGACGGCATGGTCGAGCGGCTTGGCGTGGAGAAGATCAAGACCATCGGCGATTGCTACATGGTAGCGGCGGGCATCCCCACCCGCCGCGCCGACCACGCCCAGGTCCTGGCCCGCCTGGCGCTAGAGATGCGCGACTACGTCAGCCACCACGATTTTCTGGGCCGACACCTGGTCTTCCGCATCGGCCTCAACTCCGGCCCGGTGGTGGCGGGCGTCATCGGGCGCAAGAAGTTTAGCTACGACCTGTGGGGCGACGCCGTCAACACGGCCAGCCGCATGGAGTCCCACGGCCAGGCGGGCGTCATTCAGATCACCGCCGCCACGTATACCCTGATTCACGACGACTTTGTATGCGAGCCTGCCGGAACCATCCTCGTAAAAGGCAAAGGCATGATGGACGTGTGGCATCTCATCGGCGCGCAGCCCTAGTGGGGGTCAATCGTCCAGCCGCACGTACAGCCGCTTGTTGATGCGGCCCTTGTTGTCGGTGCGGGTGATGCGAAAATGGCCCACCTCGGCCGTCGTCGCGACGTGGGTCCCGCCACACGCCTGGGCGTCGAAGCCCACAATCTCGACGACGCGCACCCGCCCATCGACGACGGGCGGCTCGGCCGTCAGGGTGCGGCGCAGGTCATCGCGCTGGCGGAACTCGGCCTCGCTGATGGTGTAGGCCTTGAGAGCGCGGTTCTCGGCCAGGGCCGCGTTAACCTTCCCCTCCACCTCGGCCACCACCGCCGGCGAGAACCCCTCCCACTTGAAGTCGATGCGCGACGAGTCCTCGCCAATCTGCACGCCGGTGATCCGCGCCCCATAGTCGCGCAGCGCAATCTTATTGAGAACATGCAGGACGGTAACGAGTAAGGGCCAACTGCCGCGCCCCATCGACCGTCAACCGCGCCAGGCGGCCCACGCTGTCAGGCGGGGGTGGCGGCTCGGTCGCGTGCCATACCACGCCGTCGGCGTCGGCCTGGGCCGTCACGACCCGCAGGTCGGGGCCGTCGGCCAGGGTGACCTGGCCAACATCGGCGGGCTGACCGCCGCCACCTGGGTAGAAGGGCGAGCGGTCGAAGGCCAGGCCGTCCTCGCGGGTGGCGACCACGGTCGCGTCGGCCGCCAACTGGTGAGTCTCATCCAGGTACACGCGCACCGTGCAGGGGATAGTCACGGCGAGACGAGCGGGTCGAAGTAGGCGTTGATAGCCTCGGCTACCTCGCGCGGGCGGCTCATGGTCGGCACGTGGCCCGCGCCGTGGACGATGTGCAGGTGACTGCCCGGTATCTGCGCCGCGAGCCACTCCGACGATTCAAGGGGCACGATGACATCCGCGTCGCCGTGGAGGAGGAGCGTAGGTTGCTGGATCTGACTCACCTGGGGACGCAGGTCCACGCCCTCCAGGCACTCAAACAGGCGGATCGCGGCCGCCTGCGAGGCGCGCGCCAGAATCATCCGCCCCCAGTGACGCAGCCATTCGCTGTCGGGCTCCGGTAGGCAGGTGTCGACGAACTGCGCCACGGTTCCTGGGTAGTCGGCTTGCAGCGCGCGAACGAAAGGTGTCGGGGCGTCCGACTGGGGACGCTGGTAGACGCCATCCACCAGAACGAGGCCCTGGAAGCGCTGGGGCTGGTCTAGCGCGGCTTGAAGCGCAACCGCCACGCCCGACGACTCGGCGGCCAGCACGCAGCGTTCGATACCCAGCGCGTCGAGGACGGCGAACACGTCGGACACCAGCCTAGCGAAGGTGATGGACTCGGGTGGGGCGATAGTCACCCCGCAGCCGCGATGGTCGTAGGCGACCGTCCGCCACGTCAGGCTGAGATACGCGAACGGCTCGGCCCACAGCTCCCAACTACCGGTCCAGCCGCCCATCGCCACGAGGGTACGGGGGCCAGCGCCGAAGGCGGTCACAGACAGGGCAGCATCAGCAAGAGGGACGAACATAGGGCGCTCCGTAGGTCAGCGGTGGGGGTCGGGGATGAGACTGGTCATTGGCAGGTTCAACCTTCGCAGTAGCGGCGGCGGGGCGATGGCTCTGGCCGATAGGGCGCTTCGTCGTCGAGATTGCCGACGAAGTCGGGCAGATCGGGCTGGCCGAGCAACTGGCGGATCGCCATATTCTCGCCGGTGTGATACCAGTAGTGGTAGGTGGTGCGCAGCAGCAGGTTGCCCAGGGCACGCCGGAACTCGCTACGGGCGAAGCGTAGTTGCTCGACGAGGGGGTGGGGCACACTGATTCTCCTTACCGCTCGCGACGTGTGTCGCCGTCCGGCGCGTCGGGCTGAAGCCGCGACGCTGAAAGGGCAAAGCCCCACGGGCTAGAGATAGCTCGAAGAGCTTGGCCTGTCTAGCGCCGAGGTTCAACTCGGCGCGGCCGCGGGATGATGAGGGCGGCCACAGGGGGGCCGCCCCCACGCGAAATCTCATCACACCATCTCCGCCGTCGGGCCGGACGAGGACCGGGCCGTGGCGCTGATGGCGTTGAGGAACGTCGATTTGAGGGGCGCGATGGCGTTGACGATTTTGGGCGCGGGCGTTTTCTCGACGGCCTGCACCACGCGGGCCAGGGCGTGCGGCCCCCAGCCCTCCAGGTTATCTACCAGTAGATCGCCCAGCTTGCCGCGCTCAATCGCCATCGCCACGATGCGGTCGAAGGTCGTCTCCGGCGTGAAGACGCGCCGCGCGCGGGGCTGCATGGACAGCGCGCCGCGCTTGCAGCGAGTATAGCACACGCCGCAGCCCAGGCACAGGTCGGCGTCGCGCACGGCCCACTTGCGCACGTGGCCGTTCCGCTCGCCGACGACGATGCTGATGGCGTTGACCGGGCAGACCTTGACGCAGCGGGTACAGCCGTTGCACGTCTCCGTGTCGATGGCCGAGATCCAGTTGGAGGTCACGACGGCATTGCGCAGGTCGAAGCGGCGGATGGCGTTCATCATGCCGCACGAGCAGCCACAGCAGTTGCAGATGTAGCTCACATCGCGCTGGACGTTGTCGCCCGTCTGCGCCAGCCCGGCCGCCTTGGCCCCTTCAAGGATGGTCATCGCCTCGGCGCGGGAGATTCGCTCGGCGATGCCCTGGCGGGCCAGGATGTCCGCGCCGCCATTGAGGCTGAGGCAGGTGCGCATCGGGTGGTCGCAGGGGTGGCCCGCGTGCTGGGCGTGGTGGCGGCAGGCGCACAGCGACACAGCGTGGCTGCGCGCGTTCGCGACGATGAAGGAGGCGCGCTCCCAGTCGAGAACCTCGGTGTGGTCGCCCTGGGGCAGCGCGTCCTCGTTGACCAGGGAGCGGCCGATCTGGGTCTGGCCCGCGAACACCGCGTCGGCGAAGGTCTCGCGCTCGAAGAAGTACTGGTCGAACAGGCGCGCCAACTCGGCCATCGGGTAGTCGTCGCGGGTCCGCATGAAGGTGAACTCGAAGAAGCCGATAACCACCGGCGGCAGGGCGACGTAGCGCTGGCCGTCGTGCTCCACGTCGAAGAGCAGGCCGCGCTCGGCCATGCTTGTCACCATGTCGCCCAGACGCGCCTCGTCCAGGTGGGCGCGGCGGGCCAGGCGGCGCAGCGAGATGAACGTCGTCGGCACGCGGCGGGCCAGGTCGGCCTCGTCGGGCGTGAAGAGCAGTTGCAGGATGCGCAGGAAGGTGGGCGAGTCGGGCGCGCCGGTCACGTTGCGGTCGAGGCGCTGCTGGAGCAGGCGATACGGGCGGGTGGGGGCGGACGCTGTGTCCACGGGGACCTCCTCGGCAGCGTCGGCGGACTCCTTTGTCGCGGCGAGGCCAACGCGCCTACCCCCACTATACCACCAAATGACCCATGCCGCAATGCGCAATCAGCGGTTGAAGGCCAGATCGGCGGACACACAGCCGCGAGCAACCGCGTCCTCCAACACGTCGCGCTGCCCCAGCCGCTTGAAGTACAGGGCGGCGTAGTTGCGCTGGGTCAGGCTACCCTGGCACAGATAGTGACGCAGGCGCGCCTGCCCCTCGGCCGTCTGCACCAGGCTCAGGGCGAAGTCCACCAGCTTGGCCGTGGCGATCTCCTCGTCGGCATCGAGAACTTCCATCAGGGCGTCCACGTCCTCCGGCTGCCCACCCTGGCCGCGCAGGGTCAGGGCCGCGTGACGCTCCGACGCGCCCCCGCTGCGCCCGACCGCGCCCACCTTGCCCAGCCGCAGGCGTACCACCAACCCTGGCCGTCCCATCGCCCACAGCTGCGTGAACTCCAGGAAGCGCGGCAGGGCCACGGCGTCGACGGCGGCCTTGAGCGTGCCGAGGCGTAGCGGCTCGCCGCCGCCCCGGTCGCCCTCTGCCATTCCCGACCAGTACACCGCCGCCAGCCGCGCCTCGCGCAACTCGTGCAGCAGATCGCGCGTCGTCGTCTCCGTCGCCCGCGCCTCGTTATCGGGCGTGGCGACCTGCACCTGGAAGTGAAGCGTGCCGCTGTCGGACATGATGTAGACACCTTTCCCTAGCCCTGACCCCGTCCACTTGGCAGGCAGAGTATATCGGGTATGCTTTCCCAGGCGATGCGATTGCACACGCTGCCGCGTTGCGGTAAGCAGCGTTGCGGTAAGCGGATCAGGAGGGACCCTCAGATGAGCCGAATCGTGGTGTTCGAGAGCGTGACTCTCGACGGGGTGATGCAGGCGCCGGGACGGCCGGACGAGGACACGCGCGGCGGCTTCACGCATGGCGGCTGGGCCGCGCCCTACGCCGACCCCGACATGGGCCGCGCCGCCGGGGAAAGCATGGCGACTACCGAGGCCTTGCTGTTCGGGCGGCGCACCTACGAGGATTTCTACAGCGTCTGGCCCCACCAGACCGACAATCCTTTCACCGATGTCCTCAACAACACCCGCAAGTACGTGGCGTCCAGGACGCTGGCGGAACCGCTGCCGTGGCAGAACTCGACGCTGCTCACGGGCGACGCGGTGGCGGCGGTGGCCCGGCTCAGGCAGCAGCCAGGCAAGAACATCGTCATCCTCGGTAGCGGCGCGTTGGTGCGGTCACTGCTGCCGCACAACCTCATCGACGAGTACACGCTGCTGATTCACCCGCTGGTGCTGGGCGCGGGGCAGCGTCTCTTCGCCGACGGCGGCGTGTTCGCCGCGCTGCGCCTCGTCGACGCCCGGCCGACCACGACCGGCGTGATGATTGCCACCTACCGGCCGGTCGAACGTTAGGAGCCTTGCTGCGCCCGGAGCATGGCCGCCATCTTCTGGTGAATCAGGTTGACGGCCTTGAGGGGACGCAGCATGACCTTGAACTCCACGATGTGGCCCGCGTCGTCCCACTTCAGCATGTCCACGCCATTGACGGTGATGCCGTCCATCTCGACCTGGAACTCCAGGATCGCGCCGTGCGCATCGCTCAGCTCCCGGACGTAGTGAAACGACTCGTTGAGGAAGACGTAGAAGGCGGCTGTCAGGTACTGAAGGGTGACGGCCTTGCCGACCTGCGGCGTGTAGACGATGGGCGAGTAGAAGACAACGTCGTCCGCCAGCAGCGCCGGCAGGCCGTTGATGTTTCGGGTACGCACAAGCTCGTGCCAGGTGGCGAGGGGCGTCGTGGGCATACGAAGTCTCCATGGGGTGGTGCGCCGAGATTTTGCTGATTATCCGCGAGCAGAGCCGTTAGCTTCCCCGTGCCGTAGCATCTGGTCCATGACCCAGGAGGTGCGCGCGCCGCTCTCGCCCGTGCTGGGACAATGCCCCACGCCGTTGAGGTCGTCGACGATGGTCTGAATGAGGGGCTGCTGGACGTGGGGTGGGTAAGTGAAGGGGAACTCGGTGACGCCCGCCGTCGTCGTCAGCCGGACGATGGAGGGCGAATCGAAGGTGGAGTACGTCACCTGCCCCTCGCTGCCCACGATGTCCGTCGTCTCCCTGCGGTTGTAGGCGCTGAAGCACCACGTCCCGATGCCGTGGACCCCCGACTCGAACACGAACGTCCCGCTCACAATGTCCTCGGCCGGGTAGGCTTTCGCCTGGCGCGAGGCGAAGCCCGTGGCGGCGCGGACCGGGCCGAGTGCGAAGTCGAGAAAGTCGAGCATGTGGGAGCCGAGGTCGACGAAGTGGCCGCCGCCGGCGATGTCGGGCTGCACGCGCCACGGTGGCAGGGCGGCGTTGGTGTCGGCGAGAGACAGGGGCTGATAGAGGCGGACGGTGACGAGACGCGGCTCCCCGATGGCCCCGCTGTCGATGAGGTCCTTCACCTTGAGGAAGGGGGCCAGGGCGCGGCGATAGTAGGCGACAAAGAGGGGCACGTCCGCCGCGCGGCAGGCGTCAATCATGGCCTGACACTCGGCGAAGTTGAGGGCCATCGGCTTCTCGACGTACACCGGCTTGCCCGCCCGCGCGGCGGCCAGGGTATACGCCTTGTGGGAGGACGGGGGCGTGGCGATGTACACGGCGTCCACGTCGGGGTCGTCGATGAGGGCCTGGGCGTCGTCGTACCAGCGCGGTACGCCGTGGCGCTGGGCGTAGTCGCGGGCCAGGTCGCCGTTGCGCCGCATGACGGCGACGAGGGCCGAGTGGTCGGCCTTCTGGAAGCCGGGGCCACTCTTGACTTCGGTGACGTTGCCGCAGCCGATGATGCCCCAGCGGATGGTGCGCATAGACAGTCCCTCCCAGACCCTGGAGTGGGTCGCCGGGGAGCATAGCAGAACGGGCAGCGGGGGTCAACTACAATCGCCAGGACGTTCCGCGTTGCCCCGAAGCAGGCTGCGTGCCAGCGGGTGTGGGGCCATTCTGGCGCGCCAGAGCGACCCGTGCTTGACCGGCGTCGCGTTCGCCCTACAATACGTCATAACGTCACCCACCTGCTGGAGGGGCCACCCGTGGACCACACACACCACCCGAATCCTATCCCCGGCGCGGACATCGAAACCCGCTACGACGAGTTGCAGCGCAGCCTGATTCCCCTGTGGGAGGTCATCGGGCGACCTGGCATCGGCGGCTTCACCGAGGCTCAGAACACCGTCGTCGTCGTGCCTTCCCTGTCCCTGGACGTCGCCTTCGATGTGTCAACGTTGCGCGCGTATGAGGAGC
>JAHCIE010000100.1 GCA_026129385.1 Anaerolineae bacterium | reverse complement strand
CGCGCGCCGGTCGGGTCGGCCTTGACCAGCAGCGGCTGGCGGTCGGGGTGGGCTGCGTCCGGCTTGACCCAAAGGCCCACGCTAAACTGGGCCAGACTCAGGGCGTCGCGGCGCGGGACAAATACCCTGTTGGCCTGACCGTCGAACTGGACCGCCTGCCCGATGTGACCCGCCCGGAGCGGCGTGGGACAACCCGTGCCGTCACACGTCGCCGGAGCGCCGCCCGCGATGTCCAGGAAGCGCAGTGCGCCCTGGCGGTCGGGGCTATCGTCGAGGGCCAGATGGAGCGTCTCGTCGGCTGGCGGGGTCTCAGCGAACAGGGGCGAGGCCAGGGTGGTGGGCGTGAAGGCCACGTCTACCCCTTGCACGCCGGCCACCTGGGACGGCGAACCGGTCGGGCTGGGATTGGCGGCCAGAGCGCGCACCTCGGCCGGGGTCAGAGCGCGGTTGACGACGAGAACCTCGTCCAGGCCGCCCTGGTACGCGGTGTCGATACGGCCGACAGCCAGGCCGCGGGTCGGGGCAGGCTTGCGGCCTGCGTAGGCCGTCGTGCTGGCGGCCAGCTCCCCGTTGACGTAGACGGCGTAGGTTGTACCGTCGAAGGTGGCGGCGACGTGGCTCCAACCGTTGGGAGGCAGCACGGGGGGCGTCTCCAACACATTGAGGTCGGCCCCGTCGCCGAAGGCGGCACGCAGGCGATTGCGCTCGAACACCCACAGGCTGGGGTAGGTCTGGGCGGGCGAGGGGGCCGCGCCGAGGATGCCATACGCTGCGTTGGTGGGCGTCGTCGGAGCGATCCAGGCCGCCTCGCTGAACGCGCCGCCGCTGAGGTCCAGGCTGGGTCGCGGGGCGACGGTCAGGCTCTGCGCGCCGTCGAAAGCCGCCGACTGGCCGTACGGCCCTGGCCGCGACGTGGGGCAGGCCGCGCCCGCGCAGGTGGCGTGGTTCTGGTGGCCGGACGTGTCGCGGTAAGTCGTTGCGCCGCTGGCCTCCGCCAGGTGCAGCCGTAGCGCCGTGCCCGACAAGACAGGCTGCTCGCTGACGACGCCCGCCAGGGTCGCGCCGCTGGCGATGGTGACGGTGGACGCGCCGGTGCTGGTCAACTCCGCGCCGGGCGCGGTGGCGTCGAGGTGGAAGCTGAGGGCTTCCGCGCGCTGCTTGTTACCCGCTCTGTCGGCGGCTTCGACACGCACCGTGTAGCCGCCGGTTGGGTTGGCCTCGCGTAGCACGTAGTCCAGGCCCCAGCGGCCGCCGCTGACCGTCGCCGCCTGCGGGCCGTCGCCGACGACCACGCCGCCGGGCCGGATCAGGCTCACGCGCACGCTGGCCGGGTCGACGCCGCTGCCGGGCGCGCCGCCCGCCATGGCCGGGTCGGTGACGTTGCCCGCCAGGGGCAGCGTCCAGGCGTTGTCGAGGGTCGGGTGGGGGGCCAGCGCGCGCAGGCTGCCCGCCGCGCCGTCCACCGTCACCTGGGGCGGCGTGCCGTCGACGTACAGGGTAAGCGTCTGGGTGGGTGTCTCGCGGTTGCCCACCGCGTCGGTGGCGCGGGTCTGAAGCTGATACACGCCCTCACCGCCGAAGGCAGCCGGATCAAAGGTGGGGCACCACGCCGCGCCGGGCTGGCTGTCCTGGCAGGGTGGTGCGGGCAGCCATGTCCCGTTGACACCCAGCTCGGCCAGGGCGACGCGGGAGGTGTGGTCGCTGGCGCGAATGTCCATGACCATGTCGCGGTTGGGCAGATAGGCGGCCTGGCCGACCGGCAGGGAGCGCAGCGTCGAGACCGGCGCATCGGCGTCGATAGTCAGCCGCTGGGTCTGCTCCTCTTGCACCCAGGCGGCCTGGTAGTGGTAGATGTCGCTGACCTCACGGGCCGTCAGGGCGGAGTTGTACAGCGTCACCTCGTCCAGGCGGCCGCGATAGGGCCGCTCGAACAGGTTACCGCCCAGGAAGAGGAACGGGTCATGGGCGCACGGGCCGGGCGCGCCTGTCAGCGTCGAGTCGAGGGCGCCATTGAGGAACAGCCGTAGGCGTTGGGTCGAGTCGGCCTGGCCCTGGTCGAAGGTGATCATGATGTGGTTCCAGGCGTTGGGAATCAGCGCCGCCCGACTCGCCCCCTGGTAGCGGACGCCGTTCACCGAGTCGCCGGTGCAGACCGACAGGCTCACCTTCTGGCTCGGTTCGACGCGCACGACCAGGTCGGGCCGCGCCAGCAGCGTTGAGGCCTGGCCGTTCGCGCCGTCGGAGCGCATCCACAGCCCGGTCGTGAACTGGCTGTCGGAGCGGGTCACACCCGTGGCGACAAAGGCCACGTCGTCCACACCGTCGAACTCCGCCGCGTGGCCGTACTGGCCCGCCACGCCCGCCATCGGGCAGCCCGGCGGGGTACACTGGGCGACCAGACCGCCCGCGTCGTCCTTGAAGCCGGTCGCGCCCACCGCCTCGTCGAAGCGCAGCCGGAACTGAGGCGCGTTCTGGTAGATGGCCTGCACGTCGGCAGGGGTTAGCTCCTTGTTGAAATAGCGCACGTCGTCGAGGACGCCCCGGAAGGTAGTGGTCGTGCGGCCCGCCCACGCCCGGTAGCGACCGTTGAAGGCGGCCACCTTCTGCGCGCCGCTCAGGCGCAGCGCACCGTCGACGTACAGTTGTTGACCGTTGGCGACGGGGCCGAAGCTGTAGGCGACGTGATGCCAACGGCCGTCGTTGAGGGCCGCGCCCGTGGTGCAGCGCTGCTCCTGCTTCACGCCGTCGTAGATGGTCATGCACACCTGGCCGCCCAGCAGGTCGAGGCTGCGGTCCAGGGCCGTCGACGGCGCTTGATTGACGACCGCGAACAGGCCGCCCGTCGGCGCATCGGCCTTGAACCACAGGGCGTAGGCGCCGGAGCGGTGGAAGACGTCCACGGGCGTTTCCAGGTAGTCATTCACGCCGTCGAACTGAGCGCCCTGGTCGATGCGAGCGGGCACGCCGCTGACGGGGCAGGCGTCGCCGCTACAGTTGGCAGGCGCGCGCCCCAGGGCGTCGGCGAAGGTTTGGCTGCCGGGCGGCTCGTCGAGGTTGAGGTACAGGGCCGTGCCGCCGTAGCGGTACAGGCGCTGTATGTCCTCTGCGCCCAGGGGTTGGCGGTAGATTTCGACCGAGTCGATGAAGGCGTCCAGGCGGTAGCCGAGCTGGAGCGGGCCGCTATACAGCCTGGGCTGCAAGTTCGCACCGAAGGTGAAGCGGTCGCGCTCGACACCATTGACGTACAGGACGTACAGCCCGTTGTCGAAGCTGACCGCGACGTGGTTCCACGCGCCGAGAGTCAGCACGTCGCCGGGCGTGGTGCGCGAGTAGAGGCTGGCCGGCGTGGCGAAGTCGAACTTGAGCTTGCGTCCCTGCTCCTGGGATAGGGTTGGGTACAGGGTGGACCCCTGCACATTGTCGCCCAGGATGAGGCCGCCCGCTTGCGCGCTGTTGAGGCTGGGGCTGATCCAGGCCGAGTAGGTGAGGCGGCCGCCACTGAGGTCCAGCAGCGAGCCGACCGGCGTGACGGTCAGATAGCTGACGTCGTTCTCGTCCTGGTTGTGGTTGAACAGGGCCTCGGCCTGGCCGCTGACGCCCACCAGCTTCCGGCAGCCGGCATTGGGGCAGGTGGCGCTGACGGCGTGGCCGTAGCCCGACGAGTCGACCGGCGGGTTGGCCGCGCCCTCGTCGAAAGTCAGGCGCAGCACGGGCCGCGCCAGCAGGGCGCGAATCTCGGCCTCGCCCAGGGCGGCCGGGTAGAGGCGCACGTCCGACAGGCCGCCCTGGAAGGGGGCGAGTAGTTGCGCGCCATTGAGGCCGCTGCCGACGGTGAGGGGCGCGGGCGACGGGCACGGGCTGAAGCCGGTCGCCACCGGCCCACCGACCACGCGCCCGTTGGCGTACAACCGTAGCTGCGCCCCGTCATAGGTCATCATCACGTGCAGCCACTGCCCCGCCACGGCGACACGGCCAGGGCTGAACACGCTCACGCTGTCGCCGACGTTGCACGGCGAGAGGAACCCGCCGACGCTGCCGTCCGGGCTGACGTGCAGCTCGTAGCCGGGGCCAGTCAGGATGGTCTGCTTGAAGGCGATGGCGGCCGGCTTGACCCACGCCCCGACGCTGAAGGTCTTGACGTGGAAGGCCGGGCTGTCGGGCGCTACCAGCACGTCGGCCACGCCGTCGAACTGCTGGTAGCGGCCAAAGTCGTCCTGGGCTGGGGTGGGGCAGGCCGCGCCAACGCACGTCAGGCTGACCGGCGGGATGCTCCCGGAAGCGTCGGCAAAGGCCGTCCCGCTCGCCTCGTCGAGCTTGAACCACCCGTTGGCGAAGACGGCCGAGCCAGGCGGCGCGGACTGGGCGCGGCGGTCGATGATGAGCGCGCCCGCCGCCTGGGTGAGGGTGATGGGCTGCGAGGTCGCGCCCGGCTGGACGGTCAGGCCGCCGGTCAGGGTGACGGCCTGCTGCGGCTGGAGCGCGAAGGCCTGGGGCGTCAGGCTACCGCTGACCGGCCCGCTGACGGTTGTCATCTGCAAGCCGTTGGCGTCGCGGTTGAACAGCTCGTTCTTGACGCGGCCCGCGTAGGTCAGCGGGTCGCCGGGCCGCACCATGCCATCGTTGAGGTTGTAGCGGGCGTCCATGAGGGCCTGCGCCTCGGCGGGCGACAGGGCGCGGTCGAACAGGGCCGCCTCGTCGATCGCCCCCTGGAAGAAGCGCTCGCCGCCCCCGCCCCGCGCGCCAATGGCCCAGTCGGCGTTGACGGCCACCGCGCCCACGTTGTCTGTGGTCGAGGCAACCTCAACGCCGTTGCGGTACAGCTTCCAGGCGAAGCCGTCGTACATGCCCGCCAGATGCACCCACTGGCCGACGTCGCCGGGCGGGACGGCGACCTGGGCGACATGGTCCGCGCCGTTCCACGCGCCGACCTGGTACTTACCGTTGGCGATGCGCAGGTAGACCTCGCCGGAGGGGTTGAAGGCGTAGCCGTGGGCGATGATGTCGCGCACGCCATCGGTCGCCTGAGGCTGAATCCAGGCCGCCAGGGTGATGCGCCCAACGATGGGGAAGTTGGCGACGCCGACGCTGTTGGCCGCGCCGTCGAAGCGGGCGGCCCGACCGTAGCGGCCGCGCCCGCCGCTGGTGGGGCACACCGCACCACTGCACTGCCCGGCGTGACCATAGCCCGCGCTGTCGGCAAAGCCCGCCGCGCCCGCCGCCTCGTCGAAGCGCAGCAGCAGGCGCGGGGCGCGGCTCTCGTCGACCTGCGACTGGTAGGTCAGCACTCGGCTGTCTGACTGGGCGTGGGGGTTGAAGCCGTAGATGCGCTCCTGGCCGTCGGTCAGGCCGTCGTAGTCCTCATCGACGGTTAGCGGGTTGGACGTCACCCACGTCTTGAGAGGCGTGCCATCGGCGGCCAGGCCGTACACGAACTCCCAGCCGCCCGCCCACGCGCCGCTGGCCGTGGGGTGCAAGACCTCCTCGCCGTCGGTCAGGCCGTCGCCGTCGCTGTCGGGGCGCAGCGGGTCAGTGCCCTGCACCAGTTCCTCGTAGTCGGTCAGACCGTCGCCGTCGGTGTCGGGGTTGCGCGGATCGGTCCCCAGCGCCAGCTCGACGCTATCGGGCACGCCGTCCAGGTCGCTGTCCCAGCGGCTGTCGTCGGGGTCATTGCCGCCGTCGGCCGTGTTGATGAGGCCGTCGCCGTCGGCGTCCCTCTGGCGGGCGAAGGTCAGGTCGCCGGTCTGCGCCCAGGCCAGGCTGTAGCCGCCGTCCTTGGCGACCAGGGCGTGGAAACCGTCGAGGGTGGCCGGGAAGACGTCGTAGCGGATGTTCTGCCCGATGTCGACGTGGTGGCTGCTCTTCTCGGTCTTGATGTAGCACACCGGCACCGGCACGGCCACGATGACGGCGAAGCAGATCTGGTGGGGCAGCGCCTGACCCTCGGTGAAGACCAGCGACAGAGGGTAATTGAGGCCCGGCTCGGCCAGCGGGCTGGCGACGGTGGTCGAGATGTGCTTGCTCACCGAGTAGGGGGCGCGGTCGTAGCGGCCCGGGTCGCCGTCGGCGCGCCACGCGTTGACCATCGCGCCGCGCTCCAGGCCGTCATGGATGTCGATGTGGCTCTGCTGCAGGCGGTAATCAACGGTCGCCGTGCGTAGCGTGTCGTTGTTATACTGCCAGGCGTAGGCGGCGGCCTTCCAATCGACGGGGATGTCGTCGTCGACCGGGCTGCCGTCGGCCTTGCGCTTCACTAACTCGTTGAGCTTGACGGTGCTGGTAATGTCCACGCTCAGGTTGACCGCGTTGCCCACCGTCACGCCCTTACCGGGCGCGGCCAGCGTCTGGCTGTAGTTGCTGAGGGCGACGCGGTTGGGGTCGCTAAGGTTACCGACGATGGGGCTATCGCCGTAGACGACCCACGTCAGCAGCTTGGTAGCGAGGCCCGTCGCCCCGCCACACAGCCATTTGCCTGCTGGGTGCTCGCTGGCTCCCTTGACCAGGCCGCACACCAGGGCGGCCACGGCATCCAGCGCGCCCACCACGGCGTCGAGGATGGGGCCGACAACGGGCAGCAGCGAGAATATCAGCAATAGGATGGTAATGACCGTGCCCGCGATGACCTCGGCCAGGGCCTTGTTGAAGTCAAGGCTGCCTGCCTGGACGTGGGCCAGGGCCATCTGGGCGGCGAACGCGCCCCAGGCAATGGCAACCGAAATGGCCGCGCCGATGATATTGGCGCGGATTGCGCCCCGCGTGACCTCGAAGGCCTTGAGGACGGTCTTGACCTGGCTGATGACCTCGACCGTCTTCTTGACGATGGCCATCGAGCTGCGGACGCGGGTCAGCAGGTTGAGGCCGTTCAGCACCTGGGTCGAGATCTTCAGGCCGTTGTCGCCCTGGCGCGTCGCCGCCCAGATGGACAGGCCGACCGCCGCCAGGGTGACGACGACGACGGCCGCCGTCGCGCCGCCCCGTACCGCCTTGGGAATCTTGGCGTTCCACGTCGTGGGGGCGAAGGCGTCCTTGTACTTGGTGATGACGCCGTTCTTCGCGCCGCCCACGATCTTGTAGAAGGCATCGGAGCGCGTGACCGGCGGATCGATGTTGAAGGCATTGCGGAAGGCGCGCTGGGTGTCCACCAGGCTCGCGTAGGTGTCGTAGCCGGTCTCGGCGAGGGGCTTGATGAGGCCGCTGGTGATACCCTTGGGCGCGGCCTTGATGACGTCCTTGGTATCCTTCGCCAACGCGGCGTCGGTCTTCTTGTGGGGGTCGTGGGGGGCCAGCAGCGTCGCGCCGACCTTCGTCAGGTCCATGATGCCCAGGTAGAAAGACAGGTAGAAGCCGCGCGCCACCTCAACCTGACCGCGCAGGACGTCCGGGTCGGGCGGCTGGGCGTAGTCGGCGGCCAGGGTGTCGCGCAGGCGCACCTCTAGCGTGTCCCAGTACTCGTCCATGGGGATGGCTTCCCACTGGCCGTCGCGCGTGCGGTAGGTCGCCATGTTCAGGACGGTGTGGGTATCCTCGTCCACCGCCGCCGGGTCGAGGTCGATGGTCAATGTGCCTTGGGGGTTGGCTGCCGCCTGGCCGAGGTTGACGGTGCGGCCCTTCTCCTCGCGGTAGAACAGCAGCGACGGCGTGTCATTGCCGGCGGCGCGCACGGCGGGGGTAAACACGCTGTCGAGGATTTGCCGCGTCTGGCGCATCATGATGTCGGTGATGTAGTCGCGGCTGGGGTAGGCGAAGCTAAACACGCGGAAGGTCTGCGGGGCCAGTCCCCAGCGCGCCGTCTCGTCCGCGCCGCCGTTGCTCTGGTTATCGAAGCGCGCCTTGACATCGGCGACGCTCAGGCTGGACTTATCCAGGCCGTCGGCCAACGTCCACAGGTACTGGTCGTTCCTAACAGCGAGGTTGGCGGGCTGGGCCGGGTCCTGCACGGCGACGGCCACCTGCAAGCCGTGATCCTCGCGGGCCGAGAGGCCCGTCAGCGTCCACGTGTCCGGGTAGGCCTGGATAACCTGCGTCTCCTCGACGCGGTGCTCAGGCTTGCTACACCACGTCGCGAGTTCCTCGACGCGCCGGTCCTCATTGCTGGGGGTGAAGCCGACGGCGCTGCACTGATCGGTGAGCATCTGGGCCAGCCACACGACCCGCGCCTGATTGTCGCTCCAGCGCGTCGGGTCGCTCGGCCGGTAGAACATTCGCCCGGCCAGGGCGACGCGCCCGCCACCCGCCGCGTCGGTCACCGGCTGCAAGGGCACGTAGACAGCGACGTTGCCCTGGCGGTCCAGGTCGCGGACACTGACGCCATAGGGTTGGAGGGCCGCCGTGTCCACCATCTTATCGGTATACGAGCCGTGGGACACGGGGGCTAGCGTCGCGCACGCGCTACGACCGCCGCCGCTGAGACGAATCGCATGCGCGCCGTCGGCCAGATCGAACAGCCGCTGGCCCGCGATGGCCGCGCCGTCGCCGCCGTGCAGGGCCGTCCAGGTCGCCAGGGGTGTTGGCTCGTAGCCGAAGCACGCGCCCTGGTGCAGGCTCACGGTGTAGGTCGTCGCGGAGGGTGGCAGGTCCAGGGTCAGCCGCGTATCGCCGCCCGTTTGCGCCAGGCGCAGCGAGCCGCTGATGTCGCCGGTGAGAGCGACACTCGTTTGCAGCGTCGTAGTCAGCGGCAGGGCCATGCCGTCGCCCGCCATCCGCAGCTCCAGCATCGGGACCAGGCGCAGGTCGCCGTTGCGGCTGTTGGGGTCGGCGGCCACTTGCTGCGATGTCAGGCGGTCGGCGAAGGTGGTGGACTTGACGCGCTGAACCTGGCCCTCGGTGTCGCCGCTGGGCCAGTCCAGCACACTCAGCGCGAAGCCGAGGTGGTCAGGGTTCGTGGGCCGCACCTGGAAGTCTACCAGTAGCGGCCACGCCGCGCCCTGGGCGTCGCTGCCCACGTGGGCCAGGTTGAACACCAGCGGGTGGCTGTCGCTGTAGGGCATCGTTGCGCTGCCCAGAACGCGGGTCGGCGACAGGTCGATGCTGTCGGGCACGCCGTCGCCGTCGCTGTCGCGATTGAAGATGTCGGGGGCAGTCGCGCCCTGGGTGGCGCGGCAGGCCGGCGGGTTGGGGCCGGTCAGCGCCTGGAACAGGCTCAAGGCTGTGACGCCGCGCGTCGGGTCGAGGGCCATCTCGGGGCATTCCACGCCATCGACCAGGCCGTCCTTATCGGCGTCCGGCGTCAGCGGGTCGGGATACCAGTGGCGGCCGCCGAAATCGAAGCCACGCACTTCGACGCCATCCGGCAGGCCGTCGCCGTCGGTGTCAGGGTTGAGGGGATCCGTCCCCAGCCGCACCTCCTGGCCGTCGGTCAGGCCATCGCTGTCGGTATCGGGGTTAGTGGGGTCCGTGCCGAGGCGGGCTTCCTGGGCGCAGGTCAGACCGTCGCCGTCGGCGTCGCTGTTGGGGTCAGGGCAGATGGCGGTGGGCGTCGCGGTCGGCTGGCCCTGGATGTCGGTCAGCGGCGTAGTATCGGCGGCGGGTGGCGCATCGGTGAGCGGGTCACGGTGGGGATCGCGGGCCGCCTCAGCAGGCAGGGGATCGGCCGCGCGCGGCTCGGTCGGCGCGGCCTTCGCCTGCTGCTCGGCCACGTAGTCGCCGAAGGCGTAGGCCT
>JAHCIE010000010.1 GCA_026129385.1 Anaerolineae bacterium | reverse complement strand
CTATAGATGCACCGCGCCAGCGACTCGTCGCCCGCCGCGACCGCATATATGGCTGCACGCCGTTTGTCGCAACCACTGTCGACATCCCGGCTGATACCCTCGTGCGCCTTCGTGCAAGCAGAAGACGCCGACAACACGGGCGGTCGACTCACGGCATCGCTTCGCCAGACAGCGTCTGCACTAGAAGACGCCCTTGCTCAGTACGCCGAGGGCGTGGTGTCGGAGGAGAATCATGTACATCCAGCGAAAAACACTCCTATTCCTCGCCTTGCCGTTAGCGCTGGCGGTGGCAGCGGCTTACGCCCAATGGATTCTGTTCGGGTTGCCACCCGTACCTGTCCTCGAGGCGTCGGGGTCAGGGCCATCGGGCTTTCCCGCCTGGCTGCGGATTACCCACTACGTGAACCTTCTGTTCCTGGTCTTGCTGGTACGGAGTGGCCTACAGGTCCTGATGGACCACCCAAGACTCTACTGGAACGTCCACTGCACCCCTGGCACAGAGTGGCTTCGGCTGACACCTATCGAGGTGCCACACGACCGGGTCTGGACGTCCAAGGACGACTCTCGGTATTTGTCCCCCTGGCTTGGCCTACCCGGCTTCCGGCATACCATCGGCATGGCCCGCCACTGGCACTTCCTGAGCGTGCTATTCTGGGTCGGCAATGGTCTGCTCTTTGTGGCGCTGCTGTTCGCCACCGACCAGTGGCAGCGCCTCGTCCCCAACTCGTGGCAGATCATCCCCGACGCCTGGGCCGTCTGGGTCCACTACGCTACCCTGCACCTGCCGCCGGAGCCGAACGGCTTCTACCACTACAACGCCTTGCAGCAATTGACGTACTTCGGGGTGGTGTTCATCCTGGCTCCGCTGGCGATTCTGACCGGCCCGTCGATGTCGCCGGCTCTGACAAACCGCTTCCGGTGGTATCCCAAGCTACCCGGCAACCGGCAAATCGGCCGCTCGCTCCACTTCCTCGTCATGAGCGCCTTCGTCCTGTTCGTCATCGGCCATGTAGCGATGGTGGCGATCACGGGCTTCGTCCAGAACATGAATCACATCGTCGTGGGCACAGACGACACCAGTTTGAGCGGCATCTATCTGGGCCTGGTGGGCCTGGGGGTGATTCTGGTGGTGAACGTGCTGGCGCACCGGCTGGCGTGGCGACAGCCACGGTTCGTGCAACACGTCGCCAAAGCGATTGTCACGCCCGTGATGTGGCTCCTGCTAAACCGTTCCGTCCCGGTGGCCGAGTTTCCCGGCGAGGATATTTCCCCGTTCTTCTGGGCCAACGGTAAGCTGCCCACGTCCGAGGAGTGGAAGGCGCTGGCCGACGACGATTTCAAGGACTACCGGCTAAAGGTGTATGGGCTGGTGGAAAGCCCCGTCGAACTGTCGCTGGACGACCTGCGCGCGCTCGGCAAGCAGACACAAACCACCCTTCACCATTGCATACAAGGCTGGTCGGGCATTGCAGAATGGGGCGGGCTACCGCTGGAGGTCTTGATCAAGCTAGTTCGGCCACAACCCACTGCGCAGCGAGTTGTCTTCCACTCCTTCGGCGATGGCGTCGAGTTCTCCACGGGTGAGTCCAACGGTCGGTATTACGACAGCCTGCCGATGGCGAACGCCATGCAGCCGCAAAGCCTGCTGGCCTACGAGATGAACGGGGAGACGCTGCCCCACTTGAACGGCGCGCCACTGCGCCTGCGCGTCGAGAACCAGCTGGGCTTCAAGATGGTCAAGTGGATAGAGTCCATCGAATTCGTTGCCGACCTTCAAGACGTTGGCGAAGGCGAAGGCGGTTACGCTGAGGACTACGAGTACTTCGGCGAGCTGGCGAATATCTGAGACCGGGGTGAGCGGGATACCAGTCTGAACATGGGGAGGAATCCATGCGGGTCGCAGTCGTCGGACCAACGGGAGTTCTAGGCCGCGCGCTCGTGCCCTTGCTCTTGCAGCAGGGCTACACCGTGCGTGTATTGGCGCGTTCAACGACAAAGGCGCGCCAGCTATTCCCGCAGCTCACTGAAGTCGTCGAATGTGATCTGCTGTCAACAAGCGCAGGCGAGCTGTCGTCCATGCTAGAGGGGTGCGACGCCGTGGCGCATATTGCCACGGCCATTCCGCGCGATTTCACCGCGCCCCATGCCTGGGACGCGAATACACGCTTGCGGACGGACGGCGTCAGGGTGTTGCTTGATGCGTCCCTAAAGGCCGGGGTCCAACGCTATGTTCAGCAGAGTATCACGATGGCCTATCCTGACCACGGTGACGATTGGATTACTGAAGACGCGCCGCTGGATTCATCGCCAGAGCGCGCCCAGGTGTGCGCCCCCGTGATGGCCATGGAGCACATGCTACAGGCTACGCCGCTTGAGCAGTTGCAATGGTGTATCGTGCGCGGCGGTTCGTTTGTGGGCGAGGACACGTCTCAGGTGAGGGTGATGGAGGGATTGCGCCTGAGCAGAGAGAGCGTCCCTTGTGATGGCCGGAACTTCACCTCACTCATCCACGTCTCGGACATGGCGAGCGCCGTTGCCGCCGCGATTGGGGAAGCCCCGGCCGGCTCCGTATTCAACATTGTCGATGAACCCATGCGCAACGGCGACTATCTTGACCGCCTTGCAGATGCCATAGGAGCGCGCAGGCCACGGCGGGATACGGCGGCCGCATGTCCACCGTCATGGCGTTGCAGCAATCAGGCTGCTAAAACGGGGCTGGGGTGGCGGCCGTCGCATAGCATTATCCCCTAACAGCGGGCTACGTGCCGCTCTCGTCCGCAACGCGACGTCTACGTTGCCTGCGCCGCAACCTGTCCTGAAGATGGGTAGGGGCATTCGGCCCGGTAGCCAAGCAGGCGTCCGATCGGAGCCAGCAATCCAAACAGTACCCTCTGCACGAGTCGCGGGGGCTGCGCCAGGATCAACTCATTTTGGAACGCCGGTAGCGTCACCGCCAGCTGCAATAGGTTCGGCAGTCCCGTCTTCGGGTCGACCTTGCCCTCCTGGGCAAGACCGAAGAAGGTCTCGAAGAAGGTCTCGAACCTGAGCGCTGGCCGAACCTCCACAAGCACGTGCAGTTCGTTATCGCCTGAGTTCCACCAGGCATGTGGCGTCCCCTTGGGAACGATGAAGATCTCGCCTGGGCCGGCCGTCAACTCCTTGCCCGCGATGCGGCCATGCAGCGTCCCGGCGATCACTTCGAAGCGCTCCTCCTGCCGCGGGTGGATATGCGCGGCGGCCACAAAACCACCTGGTTGCATGTAGACGTCCGCCTGCATCAGCTCGCCACCCGTGTCATGGGCGGTCTTGCGGAAGACAATCTTCTCCCGCGTAACGGGATGCTCGAGCACGTCCCCTGATTTGACCGTCACGTTGCCTCCTGTGCGGGGTCAGTCCAGAGCCTCCGATCAGAACGCCCGGCTGTTCGGCCATGCCGCCAGCCCGGTGCGCTTCGCGATAGCTGGACGTGTTGTGTGATTCAACAGTGATGTAATATAATCACACACCCAGGTGGTTTGGCAATAGCGCGGCGACTTATTGGGAGGAAACGACGATGGCGTTCGGCAAAATAGGGCGGCCGCCGGAGGACCGACTTGCCCGTCAGCGAGAGATTTACAACGCGGTCGCGCCACTGATCCTGCAGGTTGGCGCGCGTCGCCTGTCCATGCGCCAGGCTGCACGGGCGGCGTGTCTGAGTATCGGCGGCCTCTACCATTACTTCCCGACCAAGCGCGACCTCGTGCTGCACGGACTGTGCCCCGAGGCTCTGCTCAGGCACTGCCAGGACTTTCATACCCAGTTCGGTCACCTCGCCTATCTGGACCCGCAACGATACATGGACGAGGGCATCAACGTCGTCGTGAAGGAGGTGGCTTTCTGCCGGCCCGCCATTTACGCGGCATTGGAACTTGGCGCCGAGTCGTTTTGGAGGTGATCGAGATGCTGCTCACGTCCACAGCGCTCGAGCTCGAGGAAAAATTGCAGCAGTTGTTTCCGGGAGGTTGGCGAGCAGGAGCTACAGCAATGGGGACGAGCGATCTGACGGTCTATCTGCGCGGCGTTGCTGGACAAGACCGTTAGCCCCGACGATGGCTGCCTTGACCAGCGCCTTGCCGTTCTCGTCTAGCTTACAGTACTCGTGCGCCTCCGCTGGCCCCATGTCGGCGTTGCAGGTGAGGCATAGGTGGGTAGTGGATGGGGGTAGGTCTTCCTGCGCCCTCCGTCTTCCGTCCTCCGTCAGCGGCTTCGCCAGTCGGTCCCGCTGCACTACTCTGGCCGCCTCCACCCGCGCGCGGACCCTGCAACTCGGCTCGCCCAGGCGGTCGTTGGTAAGTTTGTCATAATCCACGCGAGGGACATCAATGTGGATGTCAATGCGGTCGAGGAGAGGGCCGCTGATGCGCTTCTGGTAGCGCGCAATTAGCCCGGGACTGCAAGCACATTCTTTCTGTTTGTCTTCTGCATACCCACAGGGACAGGGGTTCATCCCCGTGACCAGTAGGAAGTTGGTGGCCTTCAAGAGACCGACTGGTTGCAGTTCGCTTCCGGACAAAGGAGATAAGCCTGCATTGGAGCCTGCTGGCGACAAACTCGATGAACTCACGCTCGAGGGGACACTGGGGGGACGGCCAGGGGATGCTCGGGGGACGGGTCAGTGTTATAGTCGTCGTAACAAGTGAAGACGATCGATGAGCCGGTTGTGGCGGCGAAACCCTAAGGTGTTGGAGATTTGGATGCTGGGAGTACAAATAGCTACTTTTTCTTCTGGTCTTTTGGAGGAGATGCTGCTTCGCCACTCGTCCCAGTTCGCCAGGCCCGGAGGCGCTCGGCCACCTCCGCCTCGTAGCCCTCCTCGCTCGGCTCGTAGAAGCGGCGGTCGGCCACGCTGTCGGGCAGGTACTGCTGCTGGACGTGGTGCCCTGGGAAGCTGTGCGGGTACTGGTAGCCCTGGCCGTGCCCCAGCCGCGCCGCCCCCTTGTAGCTCGCGTCCCGCAGATGCATCGGCACGGGTCCCGCGCCCTCCTGCTGAATCAGCGCCTCGGCCGCGAAGTACTGCGTCGTCGAGTTGGACTTGGGCGCTGTCGCCAGGTACACCGTCGCCATCGCCAGGTGGAACTTGGCCTCCGGCAGTCCCACGTACTGTAGCGCCTGCGCGCACGCCGCTGCCACCACAATGCCCTGTGGGTCGGCCAGCCCGATGTCCTCGCCCGCCAGAATCAGCAGCCGCCGCATGATGAACTCAGGGTCCTCGCCCGCCAGCAGCATCTTGGCCAGCCAGTACAACGCCGCATCGGGGTCAGAGCCGCGCACGCTCTTGATGAAGGCGCTGATGGTGTCGTAGTGCTCGTCGCCGCCCTTGTCGTAGCGGACGACGCGGCGTTGGATGCTCTCCTGGGCCACGTCGAGATCGATGTGGACGACACCTTGTTCGTCGGGGGGCGTAGACTCGACCGCCAGTTCGAGGGCGTTGAGGGCAGTGCGGGCGTCGCCACCGGCGATCGCCGCCAGATGCGCCAGCGCGTCCTCGGTTATGTCGATTCGCCGCTCGCCATAGCCGCGCTCGGGGTCGGCCAGCGCCCGCTGCAACAGGCTGAGAATGTCGTCCGGCGACAACGGGTGAAGGCGGAACAGCCGGGCGCGGGACAGCAACGGCCCGATCACCTCAAGTTGCGGGTTCTCTGTCGTCGATCCAATCAGGATGATCGTGCCGTCTTCCACGTGGGGCAGAAGCGCGTCTTGCTGCGCCTTGTTGAAGCGGTGGATCTCATCGACGAGCAGAATCGTGCGCCGATTGTACAGATTCCTGAGGTCCCTGGCCTCGGCCACAACCTTGCGAATATCAGCGACGCCCGCCATGACGGCGTTGAGGGTCACGAAGTGGGACTGGGTGGCGTTGGCGATGACCATCGCCAGGGTCGTCTTGCCCGTACCGGGTGGACCCCACAGGAGAATAGAGCTGAACAGGCGGTCAGTTTCGATGGCGCGGCGCAGGAGTTTGCCTGGACCGAGTATGTCTTGCTGGCCGACAAAATCATCGAGGCTGCGCGGCCGCATGCGCACCGCCAGCGGGCGATCCAACGGCGCGCGCTCTTCCCGCGCCGCGGAGAACAAGTCGCGTTCACTCTTCCTCGCCACAGCCTATCTCCCCTCTTCCGTGGAGCACACGCCGATTGTGGCTGTCACTCCGCGGCTGCGACGCAGTAGAGCGCGCACCGTCATGGCTCGCTGATTACTTCAGCAGCTTGACGACCTGCTCCTCGACTCGTTGGCGTGTGCCACTGACCGCCCGCCACACCAGGCGGTTGTCACGATCCAGCAGCGCCACCCCACGTTCCGGTAGATCGAACAGCGCCTTGGCGGCGCGTCCCTGCTCCGACACCTCCGGCAGCCACACCACGTTCAGACGGTCACCGTCCCTGAGGTCAATCCCGCTCACGACGGGGGCCAGAGCCAGGCAGCGCTGTCAGGTGGCAGCATCGTCGTACACGAAGATGAGACTCGGCTTCCCGTTGGCGGGCCAGGTGAACACCCGCGCGGCTTCGGCCGTCGGCAGTGGCGCGGCGGACCACGGCGTCGGCTCTACAGCCAGGGACAGGGGGACGAGGGTCGATCCAGCGTCAGCGACGTCGGGCGACGCGTCGGTCACCCCACCCGCGCAGCCTGCCAGCCCTATCGTCAGGACCGCCACAAGAAGCCAGACACGCCAGATACTTCTCATGTGACATCCCCACGGTCTACAGAGGCTTCAGCCGCCTCCGACGACGGCCTGACGCTACCCCCGGCCTGCGGGGGACTCGGCCCCGCCACGCTGACAGCCCGCTACGGTAGTTCCACCACGGGCGGGATGTAGCGCACGTGGAGGCGCGGTGGGTGGCCGCCGGCCCCACCGTCCCACCCAAAGATACCCCGCCACGGTGACGCAGCATCGCCGTCAACCCGGAAGCTCAGCGGGCGCCGGAGTGCGGCGGCGAAGCGCGCCACATCCGCCTGAGACACGTCGAAGCGATTCACCACATCCACGCCCACCTCGGCGTCGGTGATACCTGGCCGCAGCCGCACCGCCACGGGCGCGGTGGCGGCCTCATACCAACTCATCGCCCACAGGCCATCCCCCACCGACGGTTCCAGCAGGCTCAGCGACCACGATGCGCCGCTACGCGGATCGAGGTACGTGGTGTCCGCCCCGGTCAGCGCCAGGCTGATGCCCGTGACCGTCGCGCCGTCTGGCAACGCGACAGGTGGCAGTTGGAACAGCCCGTAGTAGGCAAGCTCGCGGGGCACATCCAGGCCCGCGTAGATCAGGTCGGGGCGTACCACATCCTTGGGCAACAGCGGGCGAGCGTACCCCGATAAGTCCTGGCTACCGGCGACCGTCACGTCCACTGGCGCAGGGGGAACGGCCGTCACAACCACGCTGGCGTCTGTCCTCGCGCCGTCGCCTGCTCGGATGAGGGTCGCAGCCACGGGGAACATTCCGCCCGCCATCGGGCGCGCCTGGAAGCGCACCGCGAAGCTATCCTGCCTGCCGCCCCCCAGTTCGGCCAACAGACGTAGCGTCTGACCGGCACGGGGGAGATGGTCTACCGGCTCACCGTTGAAGTACCACGACGTACCCGCTCGGCCATCGGGGCTTTCAGCGCCAACCGTGACTGCGTCGAGGGGTGCGTCAACGCGCTCGTAGACGTAGTACACGCCGCCGGTTTCCAGCACCAGAATGACTTCAAAATCGTAGCGGGTGTCCGGCCGCCCGTAGGCCTGGACGGCCTTCCATTGGATGACTAGGGCGTGATTGGCGCCAAATGTGCCGCCCGTCAGCACATCCGCGTACCACTCACCGTGGCCCGCGCTCCCAGCGCCCAGGTCGAGGTCAGTCCACAGCGGGGCCAGGGTAGGCGTGGGCGGCTGGGCATCGGGGAGCAGCCGGTTCAGGTAGGTGATATCTGCCTGCCTCACCCCACCCGGCACGACGTAGCCATTGCTGACCAGGCCAAAGGTGCGGTAGCTTTGGCCCAGGTAATCGAACGAGGGTACGTTGGGGGCCAGGCCGATGTTGATGCCCACCTCGTCGCCTTCCGTCCCCTGAGGTAGCGGCGGGACGCCCGTCACAGTCGGCAAATCAATGAAGGGCAGTGAGGGTGTCTGCCCCGCCAGGCTATCCAGGAAGGAGAACACATCGTCCGCACCTTGCAGGCTGAAGTCGGCATACACGGTACGTTTGTCTGAATTGTAGACTCCGCCCACTACGCTGCCAGGAACGATGTTGAGATTTGGCGGCAGCGGTACATAGAGATGGTAAGCCTGGGGCAGGGCCGACGTGTTCGTTGTTGTGATGGCAAAAGTGACGGGGCGGCCGGCGTCAACGATAGGGGGGAGCGCGGTGAAGGTGAGGCCGTTCGCCTGGGCCTGGCGCGGACTACCTCGTTTGTTGGCAGCCGGCCGCACGGCGCGCGGCACATCGCGGAGCGGCGACTGAAGGATGACGGGGCCGCTCGGCCCCGGGCGATAGGGGATAGGGCCGTTGGGTGATGGCGGGTCGGCCAGGGCGGGGCCAACAGCAAGGCACGCCAGCAAGGCAGCGAGCAAGGCAGCGCGCAGGGCGCGATGTCGCATCAGAGAGCCTCCTACCGCAAGGGTCGGGGAGTGGTTGCGCAAAGCAGGCCGCCGGCGCAGGAGGACGGGTGCCGTGCGGCACGACTGGACGAACGGCCCTATTATAGAGCCGCGAGACACCACGGTCAACGGCGTACCGTTGAGGCTCAATCAGCGTCGGGCGTCGAGGCGTGCGCGCCGTGCTCGGGCAGCGTGTAGGCCTGGAACTCGCCGCGCAACACCTTCTTATCGAACTTGCCCACGCTGGTCTTGGGGATGGCGGGCACGAAGACTACGTCGTCCGGCAGCCACCAGTTGGCGAAGCGCGGCCGCAGGAAGTCGAGAACCTCGTCGCGTGTCGCCGTCTCGCCCGGCTTCAGGACCACGCAAGCCAACGGTCGCTCCTGCCAGCGGGCGTGGGGTACGGCGATGACCGCCGCCTCCAGTACCTTCGGGTAGGCCATCAGGGCGTTCTCCAACTCGACGGTAGAGATCCACTCGCCGCCGCTCTTCACCAGGTCCTTCGTGCGGTCAACGAGTTGGATATAGCCCTCAGCGTCAATGACCGCGACATCGCCGGTGCGGAACCAGCCGTCCTGGAAGGAGGCCGGGCTGCGGGCATCGTTGTAGTAGCCGCTGATCACCCACGGGCCACGCACCTGCAACTCGCCCATCGTCACGCCATCCCACGCTACTTCCTCGCCCACCTCGTTGGCGACTCGCGCTTCGACTACTAGCGACGGGAGGCCCTGCTTGGCGCGCGTCCTGAGTACCTGATCGGCTGGGAGGTCAGCCAGGCTGCTCTTGACCCGGGACACCGAGCCGATGGGCGTAGTTTCTGTCATGCCCCAGGCCTGCACGATGCGCAGCCCCAGACGGTCGTAGGCTTCCAGCAGGCTGGCGGGCACGGCCGACCCACCGACGTAGATATCCCGAATGCTGGACAGGTCGTAGCTGCCCTGGGCAATCAGCGGGGCCGCGCCAATCCAGATGGTCGGCACGCCCGCCGCTACGGTCACCTTCTCCTGCTGCAACAGATCCAGTACCGCCTGGGGGGTCATGAACGGACCGGGGAAGACCTGCTTAGCCCCGACGAGTGTCGAGGTAAACGGGAAGCCCCACGAGTTGGCGTGAAACATCGGCACGACCGGCAAGACCGTGTCGCGCTCAGACAGGCCGCAGACATCGGCGGCGGCCTGGGTCAGGCTGTGCAGGAACAGGGCGCGATGCGTATACAGCACCCCCTTGGGATTACCGGTTGTGCCCGACGTGTAGCACATCATGGCCGCCTCGTTCTCGTCCAACGCGGGCCAGTCGTAGTCGGGGTCGCCCTGGGCGAGGAAGTCCTCGTAGCGCACCACCGGCGCGAGACTCGTTTCCGGTAGGGGGCCATCCCCCATGACCACATACAGCTTGACCGTCGCGAAGTGGTCCTTCATCGTCTGCAGCACCGGCACGAGACTATCGTCGACGAATATGACCTGGTCTTCGGCATGGTTGACGATGTAGACAATCTGATCCGGGAACAGGCGGATATTCAGGGTATGAAGAACGCGGCCGGAGCAAGGCACGGCGAAATACAACTCCAGGTGGCGGAACGTGTTCCAGGCGAAAGAGGCGACGCGCTCCCCCGGCGCTACACCGTGCCGTTCCAGCGCACTGGCAAGCTGGCGAGTGCGACGGGCGATGTCGGCATAGGTGGTGCGATGCACGCCGTCGCTGGTGCGGGTGACGACCTCGCGGGCGGGGAACAGCTTCTCGGCGCGCGCCAGGAACACCGACAGGTTCAGGGGATAGTCCATCATCAGACCACGCATGGCAATCCTCCTCACATCGATTGGGTCGCCCTGTCCAGCCGGGGCGAGCGGCTATTTAACCCGCGTCGAAGCATATCGCGTAGGACGGATATGAGCCAGGGTTATACACGCGGGTCATGCGGTTGTCAACCCCCCACCGTCGCCAAGTTGCTCGCCGCCGCAAAGCCGGATACACTTGCCGCCATGCCCCTGTCGCGCATCCTCGCCGTCAAGCTCGCCGATATCGGAGACGTGCTATTGACGACGCCCGCCCTCCGCGCCCTGCGCGCGCGCTACCCCACCGCTCGCCTGGAATACCTGACGACGGCCAACGGGGCGCAGGCCCTCCGCGATTCGACCCTGGTCGATGAGGTGCTACGCTTCGAGAAGGGGGGCTATGATCGGCTCGGCGACACTGCCCGGTTGGCGGCAGTCCGGCGGCTCAGCGACTTTGCCCTGAGCCTGCGGCTACGGGGCTACGACGCCGTCGTACTCTTCCACCACTTTACGACCCGTCGGGGTGCGCTCAAGCTCAACGCCTTACTGACCACCACGGCCGCCCCGCGCCGCGTGGGGCTGGACAATGGTCGCGGTTGGGCGCTGACCGAGCGCGTGACAGACGCGGGCTTCGGCGCGCTCCACGAGGCCGAGTATGCCTTGCAGCTGGCGATGCGGCTCGATGCCCCACCCACCGACCTGGCGCTGGACTTTCCCATCAGCGCGCACGCCCACGCGGCAGCCGAGAGCCTGCTCGCTCCGCTGGCTGAGGGGCCGCGCGTCGCCCTGTTTCCGGGTTCGGGCCAGTATAGCTTGGCGCGGCGCTGGCCGCCCCAGGCCTTCGCCGCCGTCGCCGATGCGCTACAAGAACGGGGGGTGCGCGTCATTCTCGTCGGCCGCGACAGCGACCAGACGGGGGATGTCGTCCGTGCCATGCGAGGCAGCCCCGATCTGGACCTGACCAACCAGGGCGATCTGGCCACCCTCGGCGCGGCGCTGGCGCGGATGGATGTCGTACTCACCAACGACGGCGGGCCGATGCACATCGCGGCCGCCGTGGGTACGCCGGTGGTGAGCGTCTTCGGCCCGTCCAACGCTGAGGCCTACGGGCCGTGGGATGCGGGTCAACCGCCCCAGGAATGGCCGCCCCGTTCCAACGCGCCGCCCTCAATGTCTCGCCATACCCTGGTTCGGCTGGGTCTGGGCTGCCAGCCCTGCTTCTATCGCGGCCACCACCTGGGCGCGCCGCAAGGCTGCGCCACGCGCGAATGCCTGGGTCTGCTGCCGCCGCGCCTGGCGCTCGAGGCGACGCTGCATCGCCTGGCGCAGGCCCCGCCGATAGGTCAACCTACGAGGATGCCGTATGCGTGACGAGTTGCTCGCCATTATCCCCCGCCTCGCGCACGTGCGGCTCGTGGTCGTCGGCGACGTGTTTCTCGACGAGTATCTCGTCGGCAAGGTCGAGCGCGTGTCGCGCGAGGCTCCCATCCCGGTGTTGGAGTACGTGCGTCGCTTCACTCTGGCGGGGGGCAGCGCCAATCCGGCCCACAACGCGGCTGCCCTGGGCGCGACCGTCCACGTCGTCGGGCTGGTCGGCCCCGACGAGACGGCCAACGAACTCCGCGCCCGGCTGGCCGATATTGGTGTCGGCGATGCGCTGGCGGTCGATCCTCAACGGATGACGACGCTCAAGACGCGGGTCATGGCCGAGGGGACGCTGGTGTTCCCGCAGCAAGTCGCCCGGCTAGACCGTCTCACGCGCGCCGCACCCGCCCCTGGGATCGAACAGGCCCTCATCGCCCAGTTGGAGGTGCTGGCTCGCCAGGCTGACGCCATCCTGGTCTCCGACTATAAGACAGGCACCGCGACTCCGGCCGTCATCGATGCTTGCCGCCGGCTGGGGCAGCAACACGGCAAGCTCATCGCCGTCGACTCCCAGGGCGACCTGCCCAAGTATCGAGGCTATGATTTCATCCGCGCGGGTGCGCGCGACGCCGAGGCCAGTGTTGGCATGGCCCTCGACAGCAATGCGGCCTTCGAGCAGGCAACCCGCCGCCTCGTCCGCGACCTGGGGGCACGAATCGTCGCCATTGGCCGCGCCGAAGAAGGCCTGTCGCTGGGTTGGGATGACCAATACGCCCTGCTCCCCGCCGTCAATCGCAGCGACGTGTACGACGTGACGGGCGCGGGTGACACTCAGGTGGCCATCCTCACCCTGGCCCTGGCTAGCGGCGCATCGCCGCGCGCCGCGGGTATGCTATCCAACTACGCCGCCGGTCTGGTGGTGCGTAAGGTGGGCAACGCCGTCCCCACGCCAGACGAATTGCGGTGGGCGGTGGAGAACTGGCGCTAGCCGCAACCCCGGAGATTGCGGCTGCGCTATATCTCTGCCCCTGCTCATTCGTCTCCTGTATAGAGAGATTACACCCGCTGCTGATTCGCCACGCATCCGCGCTCAGTAGGAGGTTGACATGCGGAGATGGCCTAAACTCCTGGTCCTGGTCGGCCTGTTGGCTCTATCCCTCGGCGCGGCTCAAGCAGCCAATGGAGCGGCGTTTGCCTCAACCGTCGCCGCCCCCCGCATCGCTCTCCCCGCCGTCGATGTCGATCCCACGGGATCGTCCCAGATCAGCGTCCAGAACCTCGGTTCAACCGCCACCTTTGCCGTCCTGGAACTGTTCCCCCAGCCGAACCTGGAGTGCGTCGCTGAGGCTCCCATCAAAGCCCCCATCCAGGTCTGCCTCGGCCAGGTCGCGCCGGGCCAGAGCGCGATGGCCGATCTGGCGGCCGTGCCGGCCGGGTCCTATTCAGGCTACGTCTGGCCTACAGCGACTGCCCTGCCGCTGGCGGACTGCCGGCCGCCACACCCCTCGGGGCAGTGGTAGCTCGTCAGGTGACGAGCGGCGCGACACCCGCGCGCATCGCTGCCAGCGCCTACACCGGCCTCGCCCCCAACACCCGCGCCTACAACCCGGTGCGGCAGCGTTACGCCTATTCCGCGCCCCAGGTGCGGGCGGGCCTGTCCCAGTCACAGACAACCCTCAGCGTCCAGAACACGGGTGACACATGCGCGGAGGTACACATCCGCTTCTGAGGCTTCCGGGATGCCCAGGACTGCCCGGCCACGGCAGGGACCGGACGTGATCGTCCACCCGGCGGCGCGGTGCGCGTCACGCCGGCGCAGGCCGGGCTCCCCATCTTTTTCGGCAGCGCATCCCTGGAATCGACGCAGCCCCTCACGCGGTGGCGGTCGACGTCACGGCCACCGCAGACCGCCCGTTCGCTACCGCGCTTGCCCTACGCCCCACCCGATTACTTCCACGTGCTACCTACCCTGCTCAACACCGTCGCCAGCGCGACACCGTGGCTGACCAGCCTGAAAGTACAGAACGCCAGCGCCGTGGAAGAAACCCTTGTCACCGAACGCATCTTCAACCGTGACGGTTCACCCGCGAGTTCAAGCCTGTCGCAGCGCGTGTGCCCATCGTCGTCGCGCACGATCCCCATCGGCGACGTGAGCGCCGCCCCCGACTTCCTCGGCTCGGCCGATGTAGACAACGGCGCGCCGATGGCTATCCTCACCAATACCGGCCTGGAGCAGTACGAAGGCTACTCGGGCATCGCGCTAGAGGATACCGCGCCTCGCCTGGGTGTGCCACGCCTACTTCGCGAAGGTGTCGACGACGTCGTGACCCTGCGGTCCCAGGTCTTCGTGCGCAACACCGACCCGACGACCGATATCGAGGTCGCACTGGCTCTCTATGACGAGAAGGGCCGATTCCTGGATACGGAGCGCGATATCGCGCCCGCCAGCGGTAATCGCCGTCTTCATTGTGACTTCCCAGGTACCTGGGCACGGCCTGGCGCGGGTCGGGTATCATCTCCGCTGTCGGCGCGCCGCACGCTGACTGGCCGCCGTGGTCCTCGAGCGCAGCAACCGAAGCGGCGCCGACCTGTCCCGCGCGCTGGCTGTCGCGATGATGACACCCCCCGCGACAGCCACGCCAACCCCCACAGCCACGGCGACCGCGACAAGCACGCCACTGCCCACGGCCACGGCGACCTGCGCCCACCGATACGCCCGCCCCCACGGCGACCCACACGCCGCCGCCCACCGATACGCCCGCCCCCACGGCGACCCACACGCCGCCGCCCACCGATACGCCCGCCCCCACGGCGACCCACACGCCGCCGCCCACCGATACGCCCGCCCCGGCAACCACACGCCGCCGCCCGCGATACGCCCATACGGCGACCCACACGCCGCCCACCGATACGCCGCTGGCGACCCACACGCCGCCGCCCACCGATACGCCCGCCCCCACGGCGACCCACACGCCGCCGCCCACCGATACGCCCGCCCCCACGGCGACCCCAACAGCCACGGCCACCGCGACCGCTACCCTTACACCCACATCGACGGCCACCCCGACTGCCACCCCCACACCAACGGCGACGGCAACACCGACCTGACCGTTTGGGAATTGACGCCGCCGCGCAATGTGTCGGGGTATGTCGTGAGCAACGACCCCAACACCAACTACTTCAGCTCGGAAGACGTGTTCGTCGGCAGTGATATGAAACCCTGGCGGCCCATTCGCTGGCTGGGCGGCATCAGTTCGACGTGTCAGGCCTGCCCGACGACGCCCGCATCGAGAGCGCCGAGGTCGTCCTGACGGGGGCGCAACGCGTCTACCTTGATAGCGTGCCGACCATGCGGCTCCAGGCGATGACGCTGCTCGACAGCGGATGCGGACGCGACCTGGCGCGCGCCAGCACGTACGCTTCCCTGGCCCAGGCTCCAGCCCTCGCGCCCTTGACGCCCCTGTTCGCCCCATCGGAGGTGGGCGTAGGCGTCACTAACACGTTCCGCTTCACCGACGTGGGCCTGGCGCAGCTTCAGGCCCGGCTCTCGTCCACCAACCGCGTCTCACTGCGCATCTCGGCCAACGACCCCAACGCGGGCTATCGGTCGATCTTCGACTGGAATAGCGGTAATGCAGTGGCGGGCAAGCCGATTCTGCGCATCGCCTATCGCTAGCGCCACTCCTGGCCCAGGGGCTGCCGTCCGCGACCCGGTCGTGGGCGGCAGCCCCTGGCTGTGGCTTGCCGGGCGCCGATTCCCGCGTTACAATTCGTGGTTGGAGGCTGAGCATGGGCCACGTCTTGACCCTGGACCAGATGCGCGTCGAGCGGGCGCGTCAGCGCGCCGCGGGGCGACGGATTGTCTTGACCAACGGCGTATTCGATATCCTGCACGTCGGCCACACGCGCTACCTGAGCCAGGCGCGCGCCCTCGGCGATACGCTCGTCGTAGCCGTCAACGATGACGACAGTGTCCGCGCCTTGAAAGGCTCCGAACGGCCCATCCTCCCCCTGGCTGAGCGGGCCGAGATGCTGGCCGCCCTCGCCTCGGTAGATTATGTCATCTCTTTCTCCGAGACCACCGCCGCCACAGTCGTCGCGACCCTGGAGCCTGACCTCTACGTCAAGGGGGGCGACTATAGCAGCGGCAAGCCGCTCCCCGAAGCGGCCGTCGTTGCCGCCTACGGCGGCGAAGTTCATTTGCTCCCCTTTGTGCCTGGCCGCTCGACGAGCGACATTATCCGCGCCATCCGCGCCCACCACACGCTCGCGTGACCACACCCACCGATACCCCACTGTCGCCGACAACTGACGCCGCCACCCCCGTCGTGACGCCGCCGCCCTCGTCCAATGCAGGCATCGCTCGCGCCGCTCTCATCATCGGCACGGGCAACGTCGCCAGCCGCGTCCTCGGTCTCGCTCGCGAGGTGGCGCTAACGCGCTACTTCGGCGCGGGCGGTATGGTCAGCGCGTACACCGTTGCCAGCTTCGTGCCCCAGATGCTCTACGACCTGATCATTGGCGGCATGGTCAGCTCAGCCCTGGTACCGGTGTTCAGCGAGTATGCGGAACGGGGCAAGAAGGAGCTGGGGCGACTGGCCAGCGACGTTCTCACTTTGACCCTCATCGCCACGGCCCTGCTTGCCTCGCTCCTGATGCTCTTCGCACCTCAGGTGGCCTACCTGCTCGGCGGCGACCTGCCGCCGGAGTACCTGGCGACAACCATCGGGCTACTACGCCTGATGGCGCCCGCCACCATCTTCCTCGGCCTGTCCGGTGTCACAACGGCAATTCTGTACGCCCTGCGCCGCTTCACCCTACCCGCCTTCGTCGTAGCTGTCTACAACGCGACACTTGTCCTGACCATCGTGCTCAGCGGCGGCCAGAACATCGTCTGGGCCGCCATCGGCCTCGTGCTGGGGGCCATTGCCCAGGTTGCATTACAGTGGCCGGGCTTGCGCGATTTGCCGCTGCGCGTGCGGGTAGACCTCCACGACCCGGCGCTGAAACGGATTATCCTCCTCTATCTGCCGATGCTACTCGGCATCGCTGCCGCGCAGATTGGCGCGATCGTTGACCGCCGTCTGGCATCCGGCGTCAACGAGTCCGCCATCGCCTGGATGCGCTACGCCACAACCCTTCAGCAGTTTCCCCAGGGCCTCGTGTCGACGGCAGTCAGCATGGCCGCGCTGCCTGCCCTGGCACGCCAGGTCAACGACCTACCCCTCTTCCGCCGCACCCTGGGTTTTGCCCTGCGCATCGTGCTGCTGCTGGTGATTCCCATGGCGGTCGGCCTATTCCTGCTGGCAACGCCAGTGGTCGCCACCCTGTTCGAGCACGGCAAGTTCACGCCTGAGGATACGCTGGCCACGGCGCGCGCCTTGCGCCTGTACATGATCGGCCTGCCTTTCGCCGCCATCGACCTGCCCCTGGTCTACGCCTTCTACGCACGGGGCGACACCCAACCTGGTCGCCTTTCATCGGTCTGGCCGCTTACTTCGCCATCGCGCTTCGTTGATAGCTATGGGTGAGCGCACTGGTGGCCGCCAATGCCGCCCAGCTGGCAACCCACGCTGTAGCCATGATCATCCTGGCGCAGCGGCGGTTCGGCGCGATTCGCGGCCAGGGTCTGGGCACGCTCCTGGCGAAACTCAGCGTGGCGTCCCTGGCGATGGGCGGCGCTATTCTGGCTTCGTTGACTCTGCTTGCGCCACTCTCCATCTGTCGGAGTTTTAGGCGCTGACCATCGTCCTGGCGGGGAGGCAGGTGTCGTCGTATTCGGTGATGGGAGGAAGTCGCGGGCATGAGGATTGACGAGGCGCAGTAACGAGCCGCCATGACCGTGGGGCGACTCCGCCGCCGCCAGACCTGAGCAAGAGTTGACCGAAGCCCCCCAACAGGCTATAATTCCGCAGATTGCACGGTGTAAGGAGTCATTGTCTATGGCGAAGAAGTCCCGTCGCGAGCGGAAGGCCGAAACCTCAACCGCGCCGACTGCCCCTCGAGTTCCGACGTCGACGGCGGTGATGCCCAGCCCAGGCGCTGCGACCCAGACACTCACCGCACCCAGCGCTCCGGTCGCGCGCCCGCCGACGGCCCCGCCGCCCAACCGCACCAGTCGTCCCCCTGCCACGGCCTCCGCCGATGCGGCGGCTCGCATTCCCCAAAAGGAGATGACGCAGGAATGGCTCTTCGTGCGCCAGGACCTGCGTCACATCTTGATTCTGGCGGTCATTCTCTTCGGCAGCCTTGTCGCGCTGTCCCTCGTTCTGCCTCGTTTGCTCGGCTATTAGCGGAGGCGCAACGATGGCGTGGGGTTCCACGCCATTGACACCCCATTCTGAGTTATTATCAGGCCTCACAACGGGCCGACTGCTCTTACCCACGGGTGGCAGTCGCCCGTCTCTTATTGTACCAGGCGACGCTCTCGCGTCAGGCAATCTATCTCATCTCAAAACCTGCCCCTCCAGCGCGTACCTAGCGCGCCTGTCCAACGTCTATGTATGCGACAAGCGATTATTTCCCGGCTCCTAGTCAAGAAGGTCTGAGGTGCTGCGTCCTCCACTCGTAGTCGCCCTTCTCCTCCTGGCGTTGGCCTGTTCCCGGTCAACGCCTGTGGCCGCGTCCAATCACGACGGCGCTGCCCCGGCCCGCCGCTGGCTGGTCACCCTGGCCGACGGGCGAGACCTCACCGCGACACAGACGCAGGCGGCCAAAGTCGGGTTGAAGGTAGACCAGGCGCTAGACTGCGCCGGGGCGCTGGTGGTCACGTCGAGCGACGACCCGGACAAGGTCCGCGAGCGCCTATCCAGCCTGGAGGGTGTGGAGAGTGTCGAGTCGGACGACCCCGTTCCTGCCCCCAGTGTGGCCTCCCAGCGTCTCGCCCCGCCGCCGCTAGAGACGCCACGTGTCGCGTCGCCACGAGACCATGCATCACCAGCGCCATCGGTAGCGTATGGCAGTGTCCAGCCGGACGACGAGTTTTGGCCGGAACAGTGGAGCCTGCGCCAGATCGACGCCGTCGGGGCCTGGGACTATACCACTGGTTCGGCGGACGCCTTGTCCACCATCGCCATCCTCGACACGGGCATCGACCTCGACCACCCCGACCTAGGCGGCAGCGTGTTCGTGAGCGCGGGCTGGAATTTCTTCGACAATAACGCCAATATTCAGGACGTGAGTCAATCCGGCAGCGGCACGATGGTCGCCGGCGTGATCGCTGCCACCGCCAACAACGGCGCGGGCCTCGTGGGCCTGGCGTAGCCAGAATGCCCAGATCATCCCATCAAGATCGTGCGGCCGCGACCCGACCAGCGGCGCCGACGTGTTCTACAGACCACGGGTGTTTGCCGCCGTCGAACGGGGCGCGGGTTATCCACATCATTGTCTATCACCGCACTTGAACGCCGCCACCTGCCGTAACCATCGCGCCCGCGACCTTCGCGCCGAAGGTCGGCGGGCTTTGGTCGTCGCCCCGTCAGGACGAGCGTCGCTAGCAACGCAACCCACCGAAGTACCCGGCCGCCTGGCGGCTGGTGCTGGGCGTAGGCATGATGAACCCAAACGCCACGGCCTGGGATGACTCAACGTCGGCAGCTACGTCCGGGGTCGATCGCGCCGGGCGTGGATGTCGTAACGACGGTGCCGATGGCGATTGACGACGTTGGCGTCAGGCGTGGTACGGGAACCATCCTCGCGGCGGCCCATGTGAGTGGGGCCGCGCTGCTCCTGCTGGCTATCAACCCGCGCCTGACGACGCAGGATGTCACCGACGTCTTGCGCCGCTCGGCCGATGACCTGGGGCTGGTTGGGCCAGACACGATCTACGGGGCCGGCCGCATTAACGTGCGCCGCGCCGTCGAGCAGACGCCGCACCGGCTGACCGTCTCGCCCACCGACGCGCTGGTCTTCGAGTGGAGCGAGCAGGACGGCGCGTATCGCCAGCCGTTCCAATCCCTCTCCAACAACAATAGTGGCCCGCGAACCTGGACGACCCACGCCATGTCGCCGTGGATCGCGGTCACCCCGCCGGTTAGCGCCGACCCCGGCGGTACCACACCGTCGATTGCCTCCCTCAGCGTCGCGCCACCCGCCGCGGGCGAGTGTGGGACGCGGGCAGGCATGGTGCGCGCCGAGAGCACCATGCCCAATCGCGCCGGGGGACCGCAGGATATTGTCGTCCGCGCCTATCTGCCACCCTGCCCGCCCCGGCCCTACAGCGTTTTCCTGCCCCGAATCCTCGTCGCGCCCCCTGAGCCGGTGCTGATGCAGGCGCCGGCGCGAGGATATACCGCCTACCCACCCCCCGCTACGTCCCAATGAGCTTGCCCCCGGAGAGTGAAACATGCTTCGCCGTCTCGTCTGGCCGACCCTGGCCGCTGCGCTGCTGGCTGCCCTCGCGGCCTGGGCCGTGACCGCCGCGCCCCCGACCCAGGCCCCTCTGTCCAGCGCCGCCAATCCCCCGAATGACCCCCTCTACCCCCAGCAGTGGGGCTTGCAGGGCGCGTTTGGCATCCAGGCCGCCGACGCCTGGGCCGTGACCACCGGCGGCGACGGGGTCATCACCATTGCCCTCCTCGACTCCGGTTTCGACCAGAGTCACCCTGACCTGGCCGACCGCTGGGAAAACGCCTACAACTTCCTGGAAACCGGCTGGCCGTCCCAGGACGACTGGACCGATAACTACGGCACGGCCCTGGCCGGCGTCGTAGGCGCGACCGGCAACAATGCCACCGGTGTGGCCGGCGCAACCTGGCGGCCGAAACTCATGCCGCTGCGGGTGGTAAGTCGCCGCACCAGTGGCGACGGCGCGGGCCTGCCTCAGCGCACGTTCAACACAGCCAGCCTGATTGCTCAAGCCCTAGACTACGCGGCGGCGAGGGGTGTGCGCATCGCCGTCTTCGGCTTCAGTCTTGGCAACCTGAGCGACACCGACCAGACCACTATCCGCGACGCCATTCGCCGCAATCAGGACTCGGCGACGGGTCGTAACCTCGTCGTCATCGCTCCGGTGGGCGAAATCTACCCGGGTCAGAATCCCGTTCCTACTCCCTATCCCGCCGCCCTTGACGGTGACGGCGTGTCGGTCGATCATCGGCGCGACCGGCTAGTGCCGACTGGCCTGGCGCTGCAGAGTAGCGGGGGCCAGCTGATCGTCCCAACCGGCGCCTTCGTCGACCTGGCCGCGCCAGGCGACATGATCACCACCACCTCGCGCGGGGCCAACGCCTCGCCCAGCCACGGCTACGACACACTGCGCTACGGTACCAACTACGCGGCGGGGTATGTGGCGGGCGTGGCGGCGCTGGCGTTGTCGGTCAATCCCAGCCTCAGCCCGGAGCAGACGTTGCAGACGCTCAGTCAATCGGCGCGCGACCTGGGGGCAGCCGGGCGCGACGACGTGTACGGGGCGGGGCTGGTCAATGCGGGACAGGCCGTGCTGCAAACGCGCCATTTCCTGAACCTGACGCCCAACACGGTGCGGCTCGCGCGGCGCGTGGGCGCGACGGCGACCATTACCAACCCCTACACGCTGGGCGCATCGTGGGCGCTGGTCTCGGCGCCGCCGTGGCTGACGGTATCGGCGCCGACCAATACCGGCGGCGGGTCGGCCATCCAGGTAACGCTGAGCCAGGACCCTGGCTGCCTCGATAGTGGTGGTGGGACGGTGGTGTTCCGCAGTACAATGCCCCGGTCGTTCAACACCCAAGAAATTCGGGTAGAGGTCGCGGATGTCGGCCCTTGCCGACGGCTCTTCCTGCCGTATCTCGCCAGGGCCTGCACAACGCCGGGCAACTGCGCCATCGGGGAGTAGGCAGAAGAAAGACCCTACAGGTTTCGGAAACCTGTAGGGTCTTCTCAGAGGCACAGGGGTCTGTTACTTGGGCATCGCCTTGAGAGCGTCGAAGGCGGGCCGCTTGCTCCCGTCTGGGTTGGTGATCGCCCACCAGTACTGCTCGTTCTCCGGCTTCCAGTCGGGGTCCGCAATGTAGATGAGGGACATCAGGCCCATGTACGGCCAGTTCTTCTTGGCGTATTGATAGGCGCGCACGAGGTAGTCGGCCTTCTGCTGTTCGGTAACGGCGTGCCACTTGTAGTCCGGGTGAATCTCGTCCGAGGTCCAGCCGAACTCCAGGACCGCCATCTGCTTGGCCGCGTCGCCATATTTCTCCATGATCTTGCGGATGTCCTCGACACGGCGGAAGGTGAAGAACCGCTCGCCGCCGTACTTGGCCTTGTCGGCGGCGGCCTCCTCGGGCGAGACCTCTGGCGCGGCCCTGAAGCCCGCCGCGTGCACACCCAACACATCAAAGTAGCCGTCGCTCTTGCCGCCCATCACCTTGTACAGCTCGTCGTAGAACATGTCGTCGGGCATGGCAGTGTTATCGTTCGTACCCGTCGGCGACATCCCGGCGCTGATGACCATCGCATCGGGGTCGGCCTTCTTGATAGCGGCGTAGGCTGTCTTGAGCATCTGAGCGTACTGCTGCGGGCTAGGCTTCTGGTCGCACCACTCGCGCGCCAGGTTCGGCTCGTTCCAAATCTCGTAGGCGCGGATGCGGCCCTTGTAGCGGGTCGCCACGGCGGTCAGGAAGTCGGCAAAATCCTGCATGTTCTCCGGCGGCCCCATCAGGGTGCAGCCCTTGCGTGCCCACTCCGGCTGATGGTCCACGCGAATGAGCAGGTCCAGGTCGCCGTAGCGGTTGGCCGTGTACACGACATGGTCCGTCTTCGACCAGTCAAAGTCGCCCTTGGCCTTCTCGATATCGCGCCAGCCAAAAATCTGCTTGACCCAGCCAAAGCCCATATCCTTGACTTGCAGCAAGTCCCGCTCGGCCAGTTCGGGCCGCCACCACAGGAAGGCCTGCGCGCCGTATTCGGGCGTCTCCATCTTCAGCGGCTTCTTGGGCGGCGCAGGCGGCGGGCCGGCGGTCGGCTCGGGCGTCTTAGTGGGCTTGGGGGTCCTGGATGGTTCAGCCGCGGGCGCCGCCGTCGCCTCGGCCCTGGCGGCAGGTGCGACGGCCGTGGGTGGGTTCACCACGGCCACGGGTGGACGTGGGACAGTCGGGGTCGGGGCGGCGGCGCTGCCACCGCCACACGCGGCCACCGTCGCGCCTATCAGGAGAAGAATGCCCAGGGTCAGGGCACGTAGTTGGGTAGGTGTCACGCTTGCTCCTTGTGCCACACAGCACGACCGCCATGTAAGGACGGCAGATTGTAGCATACTGAACGCCCCACCGCCAAACTTCGTTCCGACCGCCCCAACCGCCCGACCACGACTTGCCACAGCAGAACAAAGAGTCTATCATTAAGAGTGGTGTGCGCATGGTCGAGCGCTCGATACCCCGCCTCCGGGTTGCTCGACGGCCCTGGTAACGCACCTCCAACCGGCTCACGAGAGAGGATTAGCCCATGAACCCGCGTCTTACAGGCGCTCTGATGATCGCCTTCCTGCTGGCTGTGCTGCTCCTGGCGGGGTGCGGCCCGGCCGCCTCAACGCCGCCACCGGCCCTCAATCCGACGAATGGTACGACCGCGCCAGCGGCCGTGGCAGCCACAGCCGCGCCAGGCCAGCCGGCCGCCAGGCCAGGTGTCACGCCGGCGGCGCAGGCCCCGGCGGATCCCGCCGTCGCTGCCAGGGTCAATGGCGAGGCCATCCTCATGGCCGACTACCAGCGCGAGATTGCACAGGCCCGCAACTTCCTGCTCAGCGAGCAACGGGTAAATCCCAACACGCCGGAAGGTCAACAGGCGCTACAAACGACCTATAATCAGGTGTTGGAGGCGCTTATCGCCGAGGCGCTCATCCGCCAGTACGCCCAGAAAGCCGGGCTGACTGTCAGCCCCGACGAGCTAACCAAGTCCATTGATCAGCTGACCAAGGAAATGGGCGGCGCGGCGGAATTTGACAAGGCCCTCAGTGCACGCGGCCTGACCCGCGAGCAATTCCTGGCCGAGCAGCGCGACCAGTTGCTCGGCAACAAGGTGCGCGACGCGGTGACGAAGGACGTGCCGCAAACCGTCGAGCAGATTAACGCCCGTCACATCCTGGTTCAGACCGTGGACGAGGCCGTCAAGGCAGCCAAGCGCGTCGATGGCGGCGAGGATTTCGCGAAAGTCGCCCGCGAGGTGTCGAAAGACCCTACGACTGCGAAGAGTGGCGGCGACCTCGGCTGGTTTCCGCGTGGGCTGATGGTGCCAGAGTTTGAGCAGGCTGCCTTCAGCCTTGCCCCCAAGCAAATCAGTTCGCCGGTGCAGACACAGTTTGGCTGGCATGTGATACAGGTATTGGAGAAAGACCCGGCCCGCAAGCTCAGCGACGACAAGTGGCAGGAGTTGCGCCAGGTACGTTTCCAGACCTGGCTGGAAGAGCAGCGAGACGCGGCCAAGATCGAGAGGAATGTCAACTGATGGAGATCACCTGGCTGGGCTATAGCGCGTTCCGGACCCGTACCCGCGACGGCTTCGTCATCAACGACCCCTACTCGGGCAAGGCGCTGGGTATTCCCAGCTTCCCACGCACTACGGCCGACATCGTTACGATCAGCCACAACCACAGCGGCCACAACAACATCGACGGCGTCAAGGGCGAACCCTACGTGATTCGCGGCCCCGGCGAGTACGAAGTTAAGGGCATGTTCATCTTCGGCGTACCAACCTATCACGATGGCAAGAAGGGCAGTGTCCACGGCCCCAATACTGTGTACGTCCTCGACGCTGAAGACCTGCGGGTCTGCCACCTGGGGGACCTGGGCCACATCCCCAACCAGACTCAGGCCGAGGCCATCGGCCCCATCGACATCCTGTGCGTCCCCGTGGGTGACGGTCACGCCCTGAATGCCGCCCAGGCCGTCGAGGTTATCAACCTCCTCGACCCGCGCATCGTCATCCCGATGCACTATCGCTCTGGCGCCGAGGAGATGCCCCTCGACAAGCTCGACAAGTTCTTCAAGGCGATGGGTATGGAGGACAAGGAGGCGTCCCATCAGGAAGTGCTGAAGGTCACCAAACGCGATCTCCCCAGCGACGGGGCACAGGTCGTCGTGCTGGAACCGAAGCGCTAAGCTGAGGTTCAGCCCGATGCCCCGCCAGCCACGGCACCCCCAAGCGGTGATGGATGCCCTAACCGCGCTGGACAGAACCCCGACCGGCCGCGCCTGGGCGGAGTACTTCCGCATCAGCGGTGTCAAGGTCGTCTTCAGCGACGCCCTGGGTGGCCCCGGCGGGACGGCGTGGTTCGGCTGGCGCGTCTTCTTTCCCACCTCGATGCGCGCCTACCTGGAACCTGACCGTCTCGTGCACGAGCTGGTGCACACGACGCAAGGCCCTTATATGTGGGGTAGCCTGGAGAATGAGCGCGGAGCCTACATCGTGCAGCATCGCT
>JAHCIE010000001.1 GCA_026129385.1 Anaerolineae bacterium | reverse complement strand
GTTTATCAAGCAGTACGTCCTCAAGGATGGCCGCCGCCTGAACGTCCTAGCCGACGGCCGCCTGGTCAACCTGGCGACCGCCGAAGGCCACCCGGCCAGCGTCATGGACATGAGCTTTGCCAACCAGGCCCTGGCCGCCGAGTACATGCTGCAGAACGCCGCGACTCTCAAGCCCGCCGTTTATCGCGTGCCCATCGAGATCGATCGCGAGATCGCCCGCCTCAAGCTCGACGCCATGGGCGTTCAGATCGATACCCTCACCCCCGAGCAGGCCCGCTACCTGGCGAGCTGGCAAGAAGGCACGTAGAGAGTGGCGAGTGGTTAGCGGTCAGTGGCCAGACGCCTCTGCCATGCGGGACGCGCCGGTTGCCTACTGTCGCCTGACCACTGACCACTGACCACCGACCACTTTTCCACGAGGAACCCATGAACAACTCCTTCATGACTGCGCCCCATTTCGTGTTTACATCCGAGTCGGTGACCGAGGGACACCCCGACAAGGTCTGCGACCAGGTGTCAGATGCCATCCTCGACGCCCTCATCGCCGACGACCCCGATGCCCGCGTCGCCGTCGAGACGGCCACGACGACCGGCCTGGTGATGGTCATCGGCGAGGTGACCACCAGCACCTACGCCGACATCCCAACCATCATCCGCAACACCGTTCGCGATATCGGCTACACCCACGCCGACTACGGCTTCGACTACCAGACGTGCGCCGTGATGACCTCCATCCACGAGCAATCGGCCGACATCGCCCTCGGCGTCGACAAGGCGTTGGAGGCCAAGACCGGCGAGATGACCGACGCCCAAATCGAGGCCGTCGGCGCGGGCGACCAGGGCATGATGTTCGGCTTCGCCTGCCGCGAGACAGACACCCTCATGCCGCTGCCCATCTCCCTGTCCCACGACATCACCCGCCGCCTGGCCCAGGTACGCAAGAGCGTCGAGCTGGTCTTCCTGCGTCCCGACGGTAAGTCGCAGGTGACGGTGGAGTACCAGTACGGCCAGCCGGTCCGCGTTGACACCGTGGTCGTCTCGACGCAGCACCACCCTGACGTTGCCCACAAGCTGCTGGCCGACGCCATCATCCAGCACGTGGTCAAGGGCGTCGTGCCGGCTGAGTTGCTCGACAGCCGCACCCGCTACTTCATCAACCCCACGGGCCGCTTCGTAACCGGCGGACCGATGGGCGACTCGGGCGTGACCGGCCGCAAGATCATCGCCGACACCTACGGCGGCATGGCCCGCCACGGCGGCGGTGCGTTTTCCGGCAAGGACCCGACAAAGGTCGACCGCTCGGCCGCCTACGCCGCCCGCTACGTTGCCAAGAACGTCGTGGCCGCCGGTCTGGCCGACCGCTTCGAGGTACAGATCGCCTACGCCATCGGCGTGGCGCGCCCAGTATCCATCACCTTCGAGACCTTCGGTACGGCGCGTGTCCCCGAGGCCACCATCCTCGACCTGATTCACGCCCACTTCGACCTGCGACCCGGCGCTATCATCCACGACCTGGGCCTGCGCCGGCCCATCTACAAGGCCACCGCCGCCTACGGCCACTTTGGCCGCACCGACATCGACACGCCCTGGGAGCGCACCGACAAGGCCGACGCGCTCCGTCGCGAGGCCGGCCTGGCGCAGCCGGTCGGCCTCGCCGCCTCCTGAGTTGGGGCACGACCTTGTAGAGACAGGTCATAGGGGCAGCTGCCACCCGCAGCTGCCCCTATGCATTCCATGAGTAGCCACCTGGGTTTCTTGGTCAATAATACAAAAATGACCCAAATTCGGGTTTGAGCTTACAAATGTTTGTTGTATACTGAATGCACATCATTCTCGCCGATGGTCTACTTTGCGGCGTCGGCCCAGCGCCTTGTTGGTGCGCGGCGTGCGACTCAGCATCATCCCACAGGAGGTTGCTTATGGCTCCATGGTTGTATCTTGTTCTCGCCTTCGCCCTCGGCTGGCTGATAGGCTTTCTGATCGACTGGTGGTATTGGCGGGGTCGAGGCGCTCAGATGCAGGCGGGTCTGGACGCCTGTCGTGCGGATAGCGCCAAGCTGCGCACCGATCTGGACGGGACGCGCCAGCAACTGGCGGGCATTACCACAGACCTGCAGGCAGCGCGGGCCGACAACGACAACCTTCGGCTACAGTTGACCAAGGGCAGCCAGGGTTTGGTAGCGCCGGGTGCCGCGGCCGCGGCGGGTGTCGCGCTAGGCGCGGCCGCGGGCGGCGAGGATGTTGAGGCCTACAAGCGGCAGATTGCTGACCTGGAGGCCAAGGTGGATGTTCTCCAGAACGACCTGAATGCGACCCGCGAAGATCGCTGGCGGCTGCGCGACGAGGCCGTCGCGGCTGCGGGCGGCGCGGCGCTAGGCGCGACGGCAGCGGCGGGCAAGGAGAAGGAAGAGGAGAAGCCCGGCGCGTCGCCCGCAGCGAAGGCAGCGGTAGCCGGCGCGGCGCTAGACGCGACGGCAGCAACGGGTAAAGAAGGGACTGCGCCCACGGGCGATGACCTGGAGATCATCGAAGGCGTCGGCCCGCGCATCGCCGATCTGCTACACGCGGCCGGCATCACCACTTTCGCCCATCTGGCTGCCACGCCCCAGTCCGAGTTGCAGGCCATCCTGGACAAGGGCGGCCCGGCCTTCAACCGCGCCGACCCGGAGACCTGGCCGGAGCAGGCGGCCCTCGCCGCCAAGGGCGACACCGAGAGTCTGGCGAAGCTACAGGCTGAACTCGTTGGCGGGCGTCGCCTCAAGGCCGACGACCTGACCATCGTCGAAGGCATCGGCCCCAAGATTGCCCAGCTGCTGCGCGCCAACGGTATCACCACCTTCCGCCAGTTGGCCGCGAGCGATCCCGCCCAACTCAAGGCTATCCTCGTGAAGGGCGGTCCGGCCTTCAACTACGCTGACCCCACCACCTGGCCCGAGCAGGCCGACCTGCTGGCGCGGGGCGAGACGGCGCGCTTCAACGCCCTCACCGCCGAGCTGATCGCCGGCCGCCGACGCGGCGAAAATCTGGCCGCGCTGGAAGGCGTTAGCCCCGTGCTGGCAGCGGCGCTGGGATCCCACGGCATCAAGTCCTACAAGCAACTGGCCGACACTGACCGTGCAGGCCTGGAAGCGATCGCGGCCGAAGCGGGTCTGCCGTCGAGTAGCCTGGACTACGATGCCCTAAGCGAACAGGCAACCCTGGCCGCCGCAGGCGACTGGGACCTGCTCAAGGACTACCAGGACCGCCTCAGGACCGACGCATCAGCCGCGCCAGACGACCTGGTGGTGATCGAGGGGATTGGCCCGAAGATCAACGAGGTCCTCAACGCAGCGGGTATCCGCACCTACTGGCGGCTGTGGCACACCACGCCGGCAACGCTGCGCGGGATTCTCGCCGCCGCCGGCCCCCAATATCGCATCGCCGACCCGACCACCTGGCCGGAGCAGGCCGCGCTTCTGGCGAAGGGGGACCGCGCTGGCTTCGATGCCCTGGTAGCTCGCCTGATTGGGGGGCGAGAACCAGGCGCGGAGACCGTCGCTAAGGCGACGGTGCACTCGGCCGACGACCTCAGCCAGATTCGCGGCATCGGCCCCTCCATTGCGAAGGCGCTCAACGCGGCGGGTATCACTACCTACGAGGAACTCGCCGCGCAGACGCCGGAGCGCTTGCGCGAGATCGCTACACCCATCGCCGGGCCGAACGTCGAGGTCCAGGTTTGGATCATTCGGGCCCGCGAGCTGGCGAATGATCCGAGCAGGAGGTAGTCGCCATGGGTCCCTTGATCTGGTCTCGCGTTGGCGTTGGCGTACTTCTCCTGTTACTACCTCTGGCTGGCGCGCTGGGGCTGCTCCCGGCCTCCATGACGCCGAGCCAGCCGGCCGCCGTCGCTCCGTCAGGAGCGGTGGGTGCGGTCGCGCCCACCCTGGCGGCAGCGGCTCCGACGTTGGCGGCGGTCGCTCCCACGGCCGCCGCGGCGGTGGCCCCCACGATTGTCGCGGCAGCAACGACCGCGTCTGGGGCTGGCGCGGCGGGTATCGCGGCGGCATTGCCCGCCATCGCGTTCCCGTCAGGGTTCCGCATCACGTCGCCCACGTTCCCGGTGGCTGGCACGGCGGCCCCCAACTCGAAGGTCGAGGTGCTGGTCGATGGCAAGCCGGTCGGAACGGCAACGGCAGGGGCGGATGGCAAGTGGTCGGTGTCGTCTGTCACGCTACCGGCGGGGGCGAAGGAGGTGTCTGTTCGGACGGTAGACGCCTCTGGCAAGGAGACGGGCAAGTCAGCGCCCATTGCCCTTAGCAGCCTCGGCTTCGGCGCTGCCGCCGCGGCGGCCGGTGCGACAGCGGCTCCTGGTGGGGCGGGCGCGGGTGCGGCGGCCGGTGCGACGGCGGCTCCTGGTGGGGCTGGCGCGGGTGCGGCGGCTGGTGCGACAGCGGCCCCTGGTGGGGCCGGTGCGGGCGCGGGTAGCGTTGGTGTCATCGCCATCACGTTCCCGTCGGGGTTCCGCATCACGACGGCGACGTTCCCGGTGAGCGGCACGGCGGCCCCGAACTCGAAGGTTGAGGTCATGGTCGACGGGCAGCCGGTCGGAACGGCGACGGCGGGGGCGGACGGCAAGTGGTCGGTGTCGTCTGTCACATTACCGGCGGGGGCGAAGGAGATACTGGCCCGCCAGTTGGACGCCTCTGGCAAGGAGACGGGCAAGACCGCGCCCATCGACCTGGTCAGCCTGGGGTTTGTCAGTGTGCCGTCGGCGCTACCGCGCACCGGTGGCGATGGCAGCCTGATGGGCCTCGTCGTGGTGGTGGGCTTGCTCACCCTCGGCCTCGGCCTGTTCCTGCGGCGTCGATCGACACACGCGGCCTGACACTCACGCCGCAACCAGCAACCTACTGGCCTGGAGGCGCTCCCTCCAGGCCAGTAGCATCGACAGCCTGACGCCCGCCGCACATGGCTGCCGTCGCGGCCGCGGTAGGCGCTGCTCCCCACGATGCTTTGCCATTTGACCCCCTTTTCGATATGATTGGCTGCTGAAAGGGTGATAGACCGTGCGCGCACTCATCACGGGCGTCGGTGGCTTCGCCGGCAGCCATCTGGCCGATTACCTTGTTCAGCATACGGACTGCCGCGTGTGGGGCATTAGCCGCGACGCTGACATGCGTTGGGTTCCCCCCCAGGTTGAGTGGACCAATGGCGACCTCCGCGACCGAGAGGCGGTGGTCGCCTTGCTGCGCGCCTTGCGGCCCGACGTCATCTTCCACCTGGCGGCTCAGGCGGCCGTTCCCCAATCCTGGCGCGACCCCTGGGGCACGCTCGAAGTCAACATCCACATGCAGACCAACCTGCTATCGGCAATCGTGGAGCTGGGTTTGCCCGCGCGTATCCTTGTGGTAGGGTCGGAACAGGAGTATGGCGCTGTCCAGCCTGAGGATCTGCCCATCGACGAGGATACCCCCTTCCGCCCCGTCAGCCCCTATGCCGTGAGCAAAGGTGGCCAGGACATGCTGGTTGCAGTACTTCCTCAGCCACAAGGTGGCCGCCATCCGCGATGCGCCCCTTTCCCACATTGGCCCCCGTCAGCGGCCCGAGTTCGTCGCCGCCGACTTCGCCCGTCAGATTGCCGAGGCGGAGGCGGGCCGGCGCGAGCCTCTGGTGCGCGTCGGCAACCTGTCGGCGGCGCGCGACTATACAGACGTGCGCGATGTCGTGCGCGCCTACTGGCTGCTGGCCGAGCAAGGCGTGGCGGGCGAGGTCTACAATATCGGGTCAGGCGTAGCCCGCACGGTCAAGAGTCTGCTCGACGGCCTCATCGCCCACAGCCGAGTCGCCATTCGCGTCGAGGTGGACCCCGCCCGCTTCCGGCCGGTGGACGTGCCGTTGACGGTGGCTGACCCATCGCGTCTCAAGGCGGCGACAGGGTGGCAGCCGCAAGTACCCTTTGAGCATACGTTGCGCGATATCCTCGACGACGCCCGCGCGGCCGTCGCCGAGGCCATCGCGAATTCCCAAGCGTAAACGCAGGAAGGAATCCTATCGTGTCCAGGCGCAAGCGCGCTCTCATTACAGGCATTACCGGCCAGGATGGTTCATACCTGGCCGAGTTCTTGCTAGACCAGGGCTACGAGGTGGTGGGCATGGTGCGGCGGACGAGCACTGTAAACTTCGACCGCATCCAGCATATCCAGGATAAGCTGACCCTGGTAGCGGGCGATCTGATGGATGAAGTGTCCCTCATGGCTATTCTCAAAGAGCACCGCCCCCAGGAAGTCTACAACCTGGCGGCGCAGAGCTTCGTCAAGACATCGTGGACCCAGCCCGTGTTCACCGGCGAGGTCACGGCTCTCGGCGTCACCCGCGTTCTAGATGCCATCCGCATGGTGGACCCGGAGATTCGCTTCTACCAGGCATCCAGCTCGGAGATGTTCGGCAAGGTCCAGCAAGTGCCCCAGACGGAGCGCACGCCCTACTACCCACGCAGCCCCTACGGCGTCGCCAAGGTCTACGGCCACTGGATCACCGTCAACTACCGCGAAAGCTATGACCTGTTCGCCTGCTCGGGCATCCTGTTCAATCACGAGTCACCGCGTCGCGGCCTGGAGTTCGTGACCCATAAGGTCACCTACCACGTGGCGAAGATCAAGCTGGGCCTGGCCGACCGCCTGCCCCTGGGCAACCTGGAGGCGCAGCGCGACTGGGGCTACGCCCCCGACTACGTGCGAGCCATGTGGCTCATGCTCCAGGAGGACCACCCCGACGACTATGTGGTTGCCACGGGCGAGACCCACTCGGTGCGCCGCCTGTGCGAGGTCGCCTTTGGCAGCGTCGGCCTCAACTGGGAGGACTACGTCTACGTCAACCCCGACGACCTGCGCCCGGCCGAAGTGGACCTGCTGGTGGGCGATGCGTCGAAGGCGCGGCGGGAGCTGGGCTGGGCGCCGACGGTCACGTTCGAGCAGATGATTCAGATGATGGTCGAGGCTGACCTGGAAGCCCTGCGCAGCCAGCGCCAACCGATGCGACTGTGACAACTATGCGTGTTCAACAAGGGGGCATCGATGCCCGGTGACATCGTTTTTGGGACCGACGGCTGGCGAGCGCGCATCGCCGAGGGCTATACCTTCGACAACGTGCGACGCGCCAGCCAGGCCTTTGCGGACTACCTGAAGGCCCAGGGCGTCGCCGAGCGCGGCGTCGTCGTGGGCTATGACAACCGCTTCGCTGCCGAGGATTTCGCCGCCACCGTTGCCGAGGTTATGGCAGGCAATGGTCTCCGCGTCTACCTGACCGACCGTGGCACACCCACCCCTGTCATCTCCTTCGCGGCTCTCCATCGCGGCGCGGGCGGCGCGGTCAATCTCACGGCCAGCCACAACCCGCCCCAGGATGCGGGCTTCAAGGTGCGCGACGGCAGCGGCGCGGCCATTGCCCCCGACGACCTCAAGCTCATCGAGGCGCGCATCGGCCCCGTGGACAGGGTTACGTCCATGCCCTTCGCCCAGGCGAAGCGGCAAGGCCTGGTCGAAGTCTGGGACCCATCGGAGGCGTACATCGAGACCCGCATCAAGCCCAGCGTCGACCTGGCGCGTCTCAAGGCGGCGGGCCTCAAGATTGTCGTCGATCCCATGTGGGGCGTCGGGGCCGGCTACCTGCCGCGCCTCATCGGCGGCGGCGCGACCGAGCTGATCGAGATTCAGAACACCCGCAACCCCCTCTTCCCCGGCATGGCGCGCCCCGAGCCGATCCCGCCCAACGTCAACAACTGCCTGGCGAAGGTCAGAGAGGTTGGCGCGGACTATGGGGCCATCACCGACGGCGACGCCGACCGCTGCGGCGCATCCGACGAGCATGGCTGTTCATGGAACCAGTTGCAGGTGTACGCTCTCTGGCCCTATACCTGCTGGAAGTGCGCGGCCAGCGCGGCGCCATCGTCAAGACCCTGTCCACCACGTCGATGCTGGAGAGCCTGGGCCAGCTCTACAACGTGCCAGTCTACGAGACGGGCGTCGGCTTCAAGTATATTGCCCCCAAGATGCTGGAGACCGACGCCATGATGGGCGGCGAGGAGAGCGGCGGCTACGCCTATCGCGGCGTGCCCGAGCGCGACGGCATCCTGTCCAACCTGTACATGATCGACTTCATGGTGCAGACCGGCAAGAAGCCCTCTCAGTTGTTGCAGATGCTGTTCGATAAGGTTGGCCCCCACTACTACGACCGCGTAGACCTGATCTTCCCCGCCGACCAGCGCGCCGCCATCCTGGAGCGTCTCAAGGCCGACCCGCCCAGCCTGGCGGGCTACAAGGTGGCCCGCGTCAACCGCATGGACGGCTACAAGTATGAGTTGGCCGACGGCGGCTGGCTGCTCATTCGCTTCTCTGGCACCGAGCCGCTGCTGCGCGTCTACACCGAAGTCACCGACCCCGCCGCCGTTCAGCCCCTGCTGGAAGCGGGCCAGGCGCTGCTAGGGATACACTGACGCGACGAAGGACGAAGGACCAAAGACCACTGCGACCTCTTCCATTGGTCCTTCGTCTTTCGTCCTCGGTCCTCTACCACACCATGCTCATCGACACCCACGCCCACCTGGACCTGCCCCAGTTCGACGCCGACCGTCACGCGACCATCGAGCGGGCCGTCGCCGTGGGCGTGACGCGCATCGTGACCATTGGCATCGACGCCGCGAGCAACCGCGCTGCGGTCGCCCTCGCCGAGCAATACTCCGCGGTCTACGCGGCCGTGGGCATCCACCCGGGAGCGGCGACCGGGTGGGACGACGCGGCCCTCGCGGAGGTGCGCACCCTGCTGGCCCACCCACGAGTTGTCGCCCTGGGCGAGATAGGGCTAGACTATTACTGGGACGACACGCCCCGCGACACCCAGGCGCGCGCCTTCCAGGCTCAGCTCGATCTGGCCGTCGAGGTCGGCAAGCCCGTCGTCATCCACATTCGCAGCAAACCCGACCCCACCCACGACGCCCATAGCGCGACCTGGGCGATCCTGAGCGCCTGGGCTGCTCGCCACCCGTGGCAAGGGGGCGACCGCCCGCTGGGCGTGCTGCACTGCTTCGCCGGCGACGCGGCTCTGGCCCACGCGGCGGTAGCCGCCGGGTTCATGCTCGGCGTGGACGGCCCGCTGACCTACAAGAGCGCCCGTGATCTACAGGCGCAGGCTACCGCCTGGCCCCGCGACCGGGTCGTCGTCGAGACCGACGCGCCCTACCTGCCGCCCGTGCCCTATCGCGGCCAGCGTAACGAGCCGGCGTACGTGCGGCTGGTGGCCGACAGGCTGGCCGAGGTGTGGGGCGTGACGCCGACCGAGGCCGCCCAGGCGACCACCGACGCCGCGCGCCGCCTCTTCTGGTGGGATGAGCTGTGACTACGCAAGATCGCTTCACCCTGATTCGCCCCGATCTGGACCGCCTCGAGGCAAAACTGCGGGACGTGTCGGATGTTACCTACCCGCCCCTCGCCACAGTGATCACGCAACTGGTGAGCGCGGGCGGCAAGCGGCTGCGGCCCGCCGTGGCGCTGCTCGTCAACCAGATGTATCCCGCCGATGCCGAGCGCGCCCTGAGCCTGGCCGCTGCCGTTGAAATGCTGCACACCGCGTCCCTCGTCCACGACGACTTCATCGATGAGGCGGCGTTGCGGCGCGGCCATCCGACGGTCAATGCCGTCTGGTCGCCCATCGCCACCGTGCGAGCGGGGGACTACATGTTCGGGCGCGCGGCAAGCTATGTGGCCGAGACTGAGAATCCCGAGGTCGTCAGACTCTTCGCCGACACGCTGCAAGTCATCGTGGCGGGCGAGCTACGCCAACTCTTCAACCGCGCCGAGACCCTGCCAACCCGTGACGACTACTACGCCCGCATCTACGGCAAGACCGCCGCGCTATTTGCCCTGGCCGCGCAAGCAGCGGCGGCGCTGGGCGATGCGCCCGCCGAAAGCGTAGGCCGCCTGCGCGACTATGGCTACCACTTCGGTATGGCCTTCCAGGTCATGGACGACATCCTCGACTTCACGGCCGACGAGAAGACCCTCGGTAAACCGGTCGGCGGCGACCTGCGCGAGGGCATTGTCACGCTGCCCGTGCTCATCTACGCCGAGCAGACGCCCGACGCCCCGGCCCTGCGCCGCCTGTGGGAGTATCGCGCCGATGGCGTCAATCGCCTCGCCGCCGCCGACGAGGTCGTCGCGGCGGTACGCGACTCGGCGGCTATCGAGGCGGCCCGCGCCGAGGCTCGCGCTATGGCGGCCCGCGCTGAGGCGGCCCTGGCGGCCCTGCCCGCCGCGCCGGCCCGCGACATCCTGGCCGACCTGGCCGCCACGGCCGTGAGTCGGCAGGACTAAGGAAGCGTGGTCAGCCAGAGCATCCCCCCTGCCCACTCGCTACTCACTACTGCCATGGACCTCGCCATCGTCATCGTCAACTGGAACGTGCGCGACCTGCTGCGGCGCTGTCTCACGTCAGTGCAGCGTGGACTGGACGAGGCGAGCCTCGACGCGGCGGTGATCGTCGTTGACAACGCCTCCACCGACGGCAGCCCGGCCATGCTGCGTCGCGAGTTCCCCTGGGTGCGCCTCATCGCCGCGCCGCGCAACCTCGGCTTCACCGCTGGCAACAACCTGGCGCTACGGCTCCTCTTCCCTCTCGTCCCCCGCTACGTCCTCCTCCTCAACCCGGACACCGAGATCGTCGGCGATGCGCTACGCCGGATGATCCGGTACATGGACGCCCACCCCGACGTGGGGCTGCTCGGCCCGCGCCTGCGCTACCCCGATGGCAGTGTCCAGCCGTCGCGCCGCCGCTTCCCCAGCCTCCGAACCCTGTTCCTCGAGAGCACCCTGCTCCAGCAATGGCGGCCCCACTCGGCCACCCTGCGCGACTTCTACATGCAGGACCAGCCCGACGACGTGACCCAGGACGTGGACTGGATCGTCGGCGCGGCCATGCTGGCGCGGCCCGCGGCGGTACAGCAGGTGGGGCTGCTGGACGAGGGCTATTTCATGTACTCGGAGGAAGTGGACTGGGCGCGGCGCATCAAGGCGGCCGGCTGGCGCGTCGTCTACCTGCCCGACGCCGAGATTATCCACTACGAGGGCAAGAGCAGCGAGCAGGTCGTTGCCCAGCGTGCCATCTATTTCCAGTCGAGCAAGGTACGCTACGCCCATAAGTGGCACGGCGCCGCCGCCGCCGAGAGCCTGCGCCTGTTCCTGCTGGCGACCTACCTCTACCAGATGGGCGAGGAGAGCGCCAAGTGGCTGATCGGCCACCAACGGCCCCTGCGCGCCGAACGCATCAGAGCCTATCGCCACGTGCTGGCGTCCGGGCTGCGCGGATGACGCGACCCTTGCGCATCGGCTTCGTGGCCGGCGAGTACCCGCCGCAAGAGGGCGGCCTGGGCGACTACACCCGCGAGCTGGCTTGCGCCCTGCTGGCGCGCGGTCACGATGTGCAGGTGGTGACGGTGCGGGAGAGGACCACCGACCACCGACCACCGACCACCGAGGCCCCTTCCACTGGTCCTTCGTCTTTGGTCCTTGGTCACTCCCAAGACCCTCCCCCCCCTTCCCCCCGCATGTGGGGGGACCAGAGAGGGGAGCCGGAGAGAGGAGAGAGTCTCGAACCGCGCGTCCTGCGCGTCGTCGAGCGCTGGGGTTGGGGGGCGTGGCCGACGCTGCGGCGTGTGCTGGACGGCGTCGACATCATTCACCTCCAATACCAGACCGCCGCCTACGGCATGCATCCCGTCGCCAACGCCCTGCCCTGGCTGATTCGCCGCTTTGGCTTTCCCGCCCGACAACCCCACGTCGTCACCACCTACCACGACACCCGTATTCCCTATCTTTTCCCCAAGGCGGGGCGCGTCCGCGACTGGGCCACCGACGCCCCGGCCCGCTGGTCGGACCTGACCATCGTCACCAACCCGGAAGACCGGGCGCGGTTGCTGCCCGTGGCCCGCCGCCTGCGCCTCATCCCCATCGGCTCCAACATCCGCGTGACGGCCGATCCCGCCCGCCGCCGCGACTATCGGGCGCGCTGGGGAATTGGCGACGCGACGCCGCTACTGGTATACTTCGGCTTTGTGAACCGCGCCAAAGGCGCCGACACTCTGATGCAGGCGTTGACCCACTTGCGCGACACAGGCCTGCCCGCACGTCTGCTAATGCTGGGTGGGCAGGTGGGCGCCAGCGACCCAACCAACCGGGCTTTCCTGGCCGAGGTGCGCGCCCTGGCCGACAGCCTCCGCGTAACCGAGGCCGTGACCTGGACGGGCTTCCTGCCCGAGGCCGAGGTGTCCGAGGCGCTGACCGCCGCCGATGTGGCTGCGCTACCGTACCGTGAGGGCGTGTCGCTTCAGCGCGGCACGTTGATGGCGGCGCTGGCCCACGGCCTGGCTATCGTCACGACCCGCCCGTCGGCGGCCGCGCCGACCGACGATGCGCCGTCCCTGGTGGACACTGTCAACGCTATCCTCGTCCCGCCGGACGACCCGCGCGCCCTCGCCGATGCCGTTGCCAGATTATGGGCGGACCCGGCGCGGCGGGCGCGCCTCGGCGAGGGCGCGCGGAGTCTCTCCGCCGCCTTCCGCTGGGATCGCATCGCCGAGCAACACGAGGCTGCTTACCAAGACCTACCATGGGCATGAACGTTCCCGTCACACCGGCCCCCCCGGCCGGCTATGTCGCACCGTTGCGGCCCCGCGCCTGGAGCGCCGCTGCCCTGGCGCGCTGGTCCCTCATCGGCGCGGCTACGGCGACCCTCGTCGCCTTTGTGGCGCGGGTATGGGCGCTAGGCGATGCGAGCCTGTGGTACGACGAGGGCTACAGCGTCATCGCGGCGGCCAGGTCGCTGCCGGGTCTGTTCAGCACCATCGTGCCCGCCGACAACAACCCTCCGCTCCACTACCTTTTTCTGGCCCTGGCTATCCGCCTGTTTGGCATGGGCGAATTCGCGGTACGTTTCGTGAGCCTGATACCGGGTGTGCTCATGGTCCCCCTGGCCTACGTGACGGCCGCCGAGGTCCTCCACGGCCACCCCGGCCGGCGTACGGCCAGCGCCGTGGCTGGGGTCAGCGCGGCGGCTCTGGTGAGCCTGTCGCCCTACCTCATCTTCTACGCCCAGGAAGCGCGCATGTACAGCCAGTTGGCGCTGTTCGCGCTGCTAGCCCTGTGGACGCTGCTGTGGGCGACGCGGCCCGGCGCGCATACTCCCCGTGACCCCTGGCCGTGGCTGGCCCACGGCGCGGCCATCGCCCTGATGCTCTACAGCCACTACGCGGGCGTGCTACTGTTGCCGGCCCTGGCCGCGTACGCGCTGCTAGTTGGCGGGCGCGCCTTTGGGCGCTGGCTGTTGGCGGCGGTGTTCGGCCTGCTACTGTGGCTACCGTGGCTGCCATCGGCCCTGGCCCAGGTGCGTCGCTTCGGGACGGTCCCCGAGTATTTTCCGGCCCAGCTTCAGTTCGGTGACGTATTGGGCCAGATTGTGACCCGCTTCCTCGGTGTCGCCTCGATGCCCCTGGCCTTTAGCCTGGCGGGCGCGCTGCTGGTCGCCGCGTTGCTGGCGGTAGTCAGCCTGTGGCGCACCGATGCCGCCCTGGCCCGCCGTATCACGCTGCTTGTCCTGGCCGCCGCCCTGCCCATGCTGCTGACGGCGGGGCTGGCGACCGTCGTCCCCAAGTTTGTGCCGCGCTACGCCATCGTCGCCACCCCGGCCCTCCTCGTCACGGCGCCCGTCGTGCTGGTCGCCCTGCTGTGGAACCGCCACCCCGCCGGGCGCGTTGTCTATGGCGGGCTGGTGGCCCTGGCCTTGCTGGCGAGCCTGGGCGGCGCGTGGCAAGCGGCCCGCACCCCTTTCCTGGGCAAGGACGATGTGCGCGGCGTGGCTCGCTACATCACCGAGCGCGCCAAGCCGGAGCAGGCCGTGCTACACGTCCGTAACACGCCGGAAGCCTTCGATTACTATTACCGTGGCGCTGCGCCACGCTACGCGATGGACGTGGCTGACTCGCGCAGCGGGCGCGGCCAGACTGAATCAGATACTGGCGGCCCGGCCGAGCCACGTCTGGCTGCCCCTGTGGCAGAACGAGTTTACGGACCCGACGGGCATGGTGATTACCGAACTGACGCGGCGCAGTCAGAAAGCGCCGCTCATCCGCGACAACTTTGCTGGCTACCACCTGATGCGCTTCGAGCTGAGCGACTGGACGCCCATCGACCCAAGCGCCGCGCCTGCCCAGCCCATCGGCGCGACCTTCGAGGACCAGTTGACGCTCATGGGCGGCGACCGCTTGCCCGATCTCTCCGATACTGTGGGCTGGACGCTGACCTGGACGGCCGACCGCCCCCTCGACCGCGACTACTCAGTGACGGTGCAACTCATCGATGCGGACGGCCAAACACGGTTGACCCACAACCAGGCCATCGTCACGCCCTACCTGTCGGCGACCGGCTTCCCGGCGGGGCTACCCCTGCGCGGCCTGACGCAACTACGTCTGCCTGCCGATCTCGCCCCCGGCGCCTATGACGCGCGCCTGCTGGTGTGGGACGCGCGCGAGCAGCGCAACCTGGGCGCGACGAACGCCGCCGGCCGCCACCTGGGGGCGAGCGTTTCCCTGGGGCGGGTGGACGTACCGCCATCCGCGAAGGCGAATTAGACGCCATGGATGTCGCCAAGAAATCCGTGGCCGCGCCGACCGTGGGCGCGTGGCCGTGGGCGCGACGGCTCCCGGCCATTGCCGTTATCCTGCTGTCCTTCGTGCTGTGGGGTGCGTTCTATGGCCTGTCGACGCCGGTCTTCGAGGGGCCAGACGAGCAGTGGCACTTCTCCTACACCCAGTACCTGATTCAGAAGCAGCGCCTGCCGTCGCCCAGCGACCCCGACGCGGCGGCCATGCAGCAAGAGGTAACGCAGCCGCCGTTGCCCTACATCCTATACGCCCTCGTGACAGCGCCCATCGACGCTTCCGACTATCCGGCCGCCTTTCCCCGCAACCGCCACTTTCCCGTCACCGCGCCCGGCTGGGAGGCTAACAACAAGAACTACTTCGCCCACAGCGTGGACGAGAGCTTCCCCTGGCATGGGGCCGCGCTGGCCGTGCGCGTTGGCCGCGGGCTGGCGATTCTACTGAGCGCGTTCGCCGTGCTGGGGACGTACCTGCTGGGCCGCGAGTTGTGGCCCCATGATCGGATGCCGGCCCTGGCCGCCGCGCTGCTCCTGGCGGCCACCCCCACTGTCCTCTACATCGGCGGCATGTTCAGCAACGACGGCCCCGCAACCGCTCTGGCGACCCTGGCTCTCTGGATGATGGCGCGCCTCATCCGCCGTGGCCTGACACCGGGGCGGGCCGTCGCCCTCGGCGCGCTCATTGGGCTGTCGATTCTCAGCAAGGCCAGTAGCCTGCTACTCCTCGCACGGGCTGCTGGCTGTCACGTGGGCCTGGTATCGCGAGGTGGACGACGCCCCGTGTGGGTTTTGGCGCGCCTTGCCCCGCCTGCTCGGCTACGCCGTCGTCTTGCTAGCGGTGGTCGCCGCGCTGTCGGGCTGGCTGTACGTGCGCAATGCCCGCGAGTTCGGTGACGCCCTGGGCATCAAGCCCCACACCGAGACCGCCTGGGCCGAGTCGAAGCCCACCCCCCTGTCCGAGCTGTGGGCGCGCCTGCCCCGCGTTTGGGACACCTACTGGGGCGCGTTCGGCTGGGGTAACATCAACTTCCCGGATTGGGTATCCACCGTTCACACCAACCTGGCGCGCCTGGCCGTCGTGGGCCTGCTGCTGGCTGCCGTTGACTTCGCCCGTGGGCGACGCTTCCCCTGGGACTGGCTGCGCTCGGCGGGGCTGGGTATCGTCGTCACCCTGCTCCTGGCCGTAGCCGTCACGTTGGTCGCCCTGCTGCGTTGGAACCAGATTGTCGATGCCCCCTGGGGCCGCCTCATGTTCCCCGCCGCCTCGGCTATCTCGGTCTTGCTGGTGGCCGGCTGGCGCGGCCTGTGCCTGGGGCTGTGGCGCTGGCTGCGGCGCTACGTCCCTACGGCCCCTGCCCGCGCTGCCGCCCTCCTGCCGCTGATCTTCGTGGTGGGTATGGCCCTGGCCGCACCCTTCACCCTGATTCGCCCCGCCTACGCCCGACCGCCCTTGCTGAGCGCCACTGAGGCCGCCGCGCTTCAGCCCCAACTCAACTCCCGCGCCGGCGACGTAGCCCGCCTCGTCAGCGCGCGCACCGAGCCGACGACGGCGAGCGCAGGCGAACCCTTCACCGTGACCCTATGCTGGGAGCCGTTGGCCCGCACCGACCCGCCCTTAACCCAGTTCGTTCAGGTGGTCGGGCAGAACGACCGGCTGGTGAGCGCGGGCCGACGCTCCTACCCCGGCCTCGGCGCGTATCCCACCTCTGGTTGGAAGATCGGCCAGGTCTTCTGCGACCCGGTGACCGTCAGCGTACCCGCCAATGAGGTGCGCGCCGACCAGCCGGAGCTATTCCAGATTGAGGTTGGCTTCTTCCGCCGCGACACAGGCGATCGCATGCCCATGCAGGACAGTGCGGGCAAGGCCATCACGGGCTTCATCGATCAGGTCAAGATTCGCCCCCTCACGCCCTATGTCGCACACCCGTCGCAGACGGCCGACGCCACCTTTGGCGGGCAGATTCGCCTCCTCGGCTACGACCTGCCGGCCAGCGCGCGGCCCGGCGCGACGGTCCCGCTTGGCCTGTACTGGCAGACGGCCGAGTCGCCCGCCGCCGACTATCAGGTCTTCATCCACCTGCTGGACGCGGCGGGCCAGCCAGTCGCCCAGTTCGACGGCCCACCGCGCGGCGGCGCGTATCCCACCTCGGTCTGGGATGCGGGCGAGAGCGTGCCCGACACCCACCCGCTGGCGTTGCCCGCAACCCTCGCGCCTGGCGCGTACAGCCTGCGCATCGGCCTCTACCGCCTCGACGGTGGGGAACGGTTGCCGGCGACGGGAGCGGATGCGGTCGACGGTGGAGTCGTCCGCCTGCCGCTAGAGGTGCGCGCGCCATGAGCCGCAGCACGTCGCTGGATACACCGGCGCTGCGCAATGGCCGTGTCGCCGCTACGCCTAACAGCGCGACCGTGGCGGGGCGGGGCGGGGCGGCGCGGGTCGATGTCGCGCGCCTGACGCTGTGGCTGGTGGCCGGGCTGACGCTGCTGGCCTTCGGCCTGCGCGTCTACTGGCTCGACGGCCAGTCGATGTGGAGCGACGAGGGCCTCAGCCTCTATCGGGCCAGTCAATCCCTGGGCGATCTGCTGGCGAATACCATCACCGTCGACGGCGTGGTGACGCGGGACACCACCCCGCCTACCTACTTCCTGCTCCTGGCGGGCTGGCGGGCCGTGGTGGGCGATTCCATCTACGCGCTACGCTTCCTCGGCGCTGCCTTCGGCGTGCTGGCTGTCCCGCTCATGTTCGCCCTCGGCAAGCGCCTGTTCTCCCCCCTGGTGGGCGCGCTGGCCGCGCTGCTCATGGCGGTATCCCCTTTCCATATCTTCTACTCCCAGGAATTACGCAACTACAGCCTGTTCGTGACCCTTAGCCTGGTGTCGGTATGGCTGACCTGGCGGCTGCGTGGCGCACCCCGTCACCGCCGCGCCCCCCTCGGCATCGCGTGGCTGGTGGCCACCGCCTTGATGGCCTATACCCACTATTTCGGCCTCTTCATCCTCGCGTTCGAGTTGCTGGCGCTGGCCGTCATGGCGCTGCGCGGGCGCGTAAGCCGCCGCGTGTGGTTGCTAATCGGGCTGGCTGCCCTGGTCGCCTTGCCCCTCATCCCCTTCGGCCTGGCCCAGCTGCGGGCCGGGCCCCAATTCGACTTCGAGCGGCTGCCCGTCTCGCGCGTCCTGCACGAGGCCCTGACCGCCTACAGCCTGGGCATAGTCAAGGAAGTCACATTGCCCTGGGCGGAGCTGCTGCCCTATGCCCTGCTCACCCTCCCCGCCGTGGCGCTGTGGGGCCGCTCGCCCCGTACCCGCCCGCCCCTGGTGTTCACCCTGGGCTGGCTGATCGTGCCCCTGGCGCTGCTACTCCTCGTCTCCCAGATCACCCCGATCTACAATGGCCCCCGTCACATCCTGTTCGGCCTGCCACCCTTCCTGATGCTCATCGCGGCCTCCCTGGGCGGGCTGCGCCGCTGGTGGCGGCTGCTCATTCTGCCCGCGCTGGCCCTTGTGCTCTTCCAGCAGGGCCAGCGCATCCACGCGCAGTTCTTCTCCCTGGTCAAGGATGATGTGCGCGGCGCGGCGGCATTCATCAGCCAGCGCGTCACGCCCAGTGACATCGTCGTCCTCCACGACGCCCTGATTCAGTTCACCTTCCGGCCCTACTACCACGGCGCGGCGCCGGTCGTCACTGTGCCGCGCTACGCCTCCGGCGATGTGGCGGCAGCCCAGGCTGAACTGGCGCGCCTGGCGGCGGGTCACGATCGGGTGTGGTTCGTGAGCGCGCCTACGCCTCGCGACGGCTTCCCCCAGGACGCCCTGCCTGAGTGGGCCAGGCGGAACCTGTTCCAGGCGTCGACGACTGACTTCGGTAACTTGTGGCTCAGCTCCCACGTAGACGAGTACCGCGCCGCGCCCCCCATCAGCGACACGTTGCCATCCGACGCCACGCCCCTGGATCGTCGTTGGGAGCCTGGCATCCGCCTCCACGGCTACCAGGCGCAGCGTGAGACGAGTCTGGGCGAGCCGCTGGCGATGACCTTGTACTGGTCAGCCGACACCCCCCAGACCGTCGAGCCGCGCCTGAAAGTATCCCTCGTCGATGCGGAGGGCCGCGAGTGGTGGGCCGCCGACCACGGCTTCTACGACGGCCTGCCCGTTCGCCGCTGGCCCACCGGCAAGATCATCGCCCAGGACTACCGCTTCGACCTGCCGCCGGGCCTGGCGCCGGGCGACTACCAGGTACGCCTCCAGTTCCGCGACGAGGGCGACGCCGCGCTGACCCCCCAGGGCCAGCAACCCGCACCCGGCTGGGTGGACGGCCCGCCCGTATCGCTGGCCCGCCCGACGACCCCCGCCCCCCTGCCCGTCGTGGCCGGGCGCGCAGCGACGACCGCCCACTTTGGCGGCCTCGATCTGGTGGCCGTCGACCAACCCATCACCCCGGTCCGCCCCGGCGGTATCTGGCAGGGAGTTCTCTATTGGCAGACGCGCCAGCCCCTTGCCACCGCTGCCCAGGTCAGGGCGCAATTGGTGGATGGGCGCGGCACAGTCGTGGCTGAGGACACCGTTTCGCCGTCGCGCGCCGACTTTCCTACCTCCGCCTGGCAGGCGGGCGACCTCGTACGCACGCCGATACGCCTACCTGTGCCGAACAGCGCCCGTGGCGACGACTATCGACTGCGCGTAGGCCTGGTCGACGAACAGGGTGCGGCCATCGCCGCGTCGACCGGCTGGTGGCCCGTGCGCCGCGATATGGCGGACGTGGCGACAGCGGCAGTGACGCCGTGGCCACTCGAGACGCGCGTGCCCGACATGGAACACCGCCTGGAGGCCGCGTTCGGGCCGATTCGCCTGCGCGGCTATCGCCTGGAAGGCGAGGGCGTGCCGGGCAAGGACCTGGCGCTGACCCTGATCTGGCAGGCGACCGAGCAGCCCACCGAGAACCTCAAGGTGTTCGTGCATCTCCTGGACGCCGACGGCAAGCCCGTCGCCCAATCCGATGGCATCCCCGTCGGCGGTGCGCGCCCCACCGACGGCTGGCGGCCGTCCGAGGTCATCCAGGATGAGCGGCGTATTCGCCTGCCTGCCGCCCTCCCGGCAGGCACATATGGCCTGGGCGTAGGGCTATACGACGCCAACAGCGGCCAGCGCATGCCCGTCACCCTCGACGGCCGGCCTCAACCCAACGACATCCTCCCCCTGGACACGACGGTGCGCGTCAAGGCGCGCTGAACCGCGACGCGACCACGCGCGAGGCATGGGCCTATCGCCCGGCTTGGCGCAACCCCCTGCTTGTGCTATAATCTCGCGTCGAGACAGCAGACGCCAAGGCCCGTCAGCCAGGCTGAGCGGGCCTGTTTTTGTGGAGCCAGACACGGCTCTGCCTCGGAAGTTGGCACGAGTCAGCCATGAGAAAGCTCTTCGACCTGGATACGCATCCTCGTTAGCGTGATCTTTACTGGCGCTTCTTGCTACGCCAGGCGGGCGCGCAAAATGTGGTCGAACGGCTGCGCCAGATGAACCCGTGGGACTTTGCCATCGCCCTCGGCCTGTACCTGCTGGGCGTCTGGCTGCGCTCGTGGCGCTGGCAGGGCCTCCTCGACGCAGTGGGCTACCACGGACGTCTCGGTCGTCTGACGGAGTTGTACTTCGTCGGAACCTTCTTCAACCAGATTTTGCCTACTGGTATCGGCGGCGACGTGGTGCGCGTCTACGAGACAGCTAAGGACGGCGCGGGCACGGCCAATGCCGCCAGCAGCGTCGTGGTCGACCGCGCCACCGGTCTCATCACCCTGATGGCGATGGCCCTGGTCACCCTGGGGATCGCCATGGTTGTGCGGCCCGGCGTGGTGGACCCGGGCGTGGCGATGGTCATCCTCCTGGTATCGGGGGGCGTCGTGGTGGGCATGATTGCCATGCTGGAGGCGGATCGCCTCCGGGGTATCCTGGCCCGTATCCCCCTGGTCGGCCAGTGGCTCGACAAGCCCGGCGTGCGCGCCTTCACCGAGTCGTTCCAGATGTACAAAGGCCCCGCCCTCAACAAGGCGCTGCTGGTGTCCATCGTGTTCAACTTCCAACTCGTCGCCACCAACTACTTCCTCGGCCAGGGCCTCGGCGTCAACGCCTTGATGGACGCGCCGATTCTCTACTACCTGCTCTTTATCCCCATCATCTCCTTTGTGCTGGCCTTGCCCATCTCCATCAGCGGCCTGGGGGCGCGCGAGGCGGCCTATGTGGCCCTGTTCGGCAGCGTCGGCGTGCCCTCTGACCAGGCGCTGGCGCTGTCCCTGTCCTTCTACGCCGTCAACCTGATCACGGGGGCCATCGGCGGCGTACTATACGTCGTGAGCGGCTTGCGCGGCGGCCGCGACGCGGTGAGCGCGGAGAAATGAGCCACTGTCTTGTCACCGGCGCGGCGGGCTTCATCGGCAGCCACCTGGCCGAGGCGCTGCTGGCCGACGGTCACACCGTCGTCGGGCTGGACTGCTTCACCGACTACTATCCGCGGCCCGTCAAGGAGCGCAACCTGGCGGGCCTGCGCGCCGCGCCCGGCTTCACCTTCGTCGAGGCCGATCTGCGGACCGACGACCTCGCGCCCTCTTTCGACGGCGTGGACGTGGTGTTCCATCAGGCGGCAATGGCCGGACTGCTCAAGAGCTGGACGCACTTCGATGCCTACATGACGTGCAACATCCAGGCGACCCAGCGGCTGCTGGAAGCAGCGCGGGCGGCGAGCGTCAGGCACGTCGTCCACGCTTCCACGTCCTCAGTCTACGGGCGCGACGTGTCTGGTGATGAGGATCAGCCGATGTGCCCCGCCTCGCCCTACGGCCTGACCAAGCTGGCCGCCGAGCATTTGGTATGGAACTATCGCGACACCTTCGGCGTTCCGGTGACGGTGTTGCGCTACTTCTCCATCTACGGCCCGCGCCAGCGGCCCGACATGGGCATCTACCTGCTCATCGACGCCGTGCTGCACGCCACGCCGATGACCGTCTTCGGCGATGGCGAGCAGACGCGCGGCAACACCTACGTCAGCGACGTGGTCCAGGCCAACCGCTGCGCGCTGGCCCACGGCCCCACGGGCGCGGCCTTCAACATCGGCGGCGGCAGCCTGGTATCCTGGAATGAGACGATTGCCCTGGTGGAGCGTATCGTCGGCAAGCCGCTGAACCGCGTGCCTGGCCCGACGCGACCCGGCGAGCAGCGCCACGCCCTGGCCGATACGACTCGCGCCCGCCAGGTTCTCAATTGGCAGCCCCAGGCCGACATCGAGACCGGGCTGCGGGCACAAGTGGAGTGGCAGCGTGGACGATAAGCCCTATCTCTCCATCGTCATCCCCCTCTACAACGAGGTCGAGTCGATTCCTGAGATGTACGCCCAACTGACGGGCGTGCTGGAGCAGTACGGCCACCCCTACGAGATCATCGTCATCGACGACGGCAGCAAGGACGGCAGCTTCGACCTGCTCAAGCATTACCACGAGGAAGACCCGCGCTTCAAGATCATCCGCTTCCGCCGCAACTTCGGGCAGACGGCCGGCTTCGCGGCGGGCTTCGACCTGGCCCAGGGCGAATGGGTCGTCACCATGGACGCCGACCTGCAAAATGACCCGGCCGATATCCCGCGCCTGGTGGACAAGGCCGAGAACGAGGGCTACGACATCGTCAGCGGTTGGCGCGTCAATCGCCAGGATACCTACCTGAGCCGCAAGCTACCCTCCAAGATCGCCAACCGCATGATCTCCGACGTAACCGGTGTCCACCTCCACGACTACGGCTGCTCGCTAAAGGTGTATCATCGCGACGTGGTCAAGAACATCAACCTGTATGGCGAGATGCACCGCTTCATCCCGGCCCTTGCCAGCCGCATCGGCGTTACCGTCGGCGAGGAGCCGGTCAACCACCGCGCCCGGCAGTACGGTAAGTCCAAGTACGGCATCTCGCGCACCGTGCGCGTTTTCCTCGACCTGATGACGGTGCGCTTCCTGTTGTCCTTTGATACCCGTCCCATCCATGTCTTCGGCAGTATCGGCCTCGTCACCCTGGGCCTGGGCGTGTTCATCGGCCTGTACCTGACCCTCGTCAAGCTGCTCTTCGGCCAGAACATAGGCGACCGCCCGCTGCTGTGGCTGGCGGTACTGCTGGTCATCGTCGGTATCCAGTTCATCTCAACCGGTCTGCTGGCTGAGGTGCTGGCGCGCACCTACTACGAGGCCCAGGGTAAGACCATCTACGTGATTCGTGAAGTCCTGGCCGACCCGCCGGTGGTTCCGGTCGCGCACGCCTAGGCCGCCCCGGCGGCCACGGCGCTATCGCCCATGGCCTTGTCTCACTCCACCCCTGCCCCAACCGACGTTGGCCCGCGACGCCAACCGCGCGCGTGGCGCGATCCGGCGCTGGTCGCCCTGGCCGCCCTGGCCGCCCAGGCGATCCTCCTCCTCCCCGTCCCGCTGATCATCCGCGCCATTGCCGCGTTGACGCTCATGCTGTTACCCGGTATCCCGGCGGCGGCCCTCCTGCTGCGCGGCCAGGGCGCAACGTGGGCCGAGCGCGGCGCGCTAGCCTTCGGCGCTGGCTTCGCCGTCATGATCGTCGGTGGCCTGGCCCTCGCCTACCTCCCCGGTCCCCTCGACCGCCGCGTCGCCCTGGTGGGGGTGGACGCGCTGTTGGTGGTACTCTTGGGGGCGTGGCTTGGGGCGAGCAAGGACCGAGGACGAACGACCAAGGACCAAAAAGAAACGTTACAGCGCAGTACAACCCTTGCTCCTCGGTCCTTGGTCCTCGGTCAAGCCCTGCTGATCGCCGCCCTCGTTCTCACCGGCGCCCTGCGCCTCACCCACCTGGGTTACGCCGAGTTCCAGGGCGACGAGGCCCGCGCCATGCTCATGGCGAACGGCCTGCAACAGGGCCGCGACGACGTGCTGTGGCTGCACAAGAAAGGCCCCGCCGAGGTCCTGCTACCCGCCCTGATGGGCGCAGCGGCGGGCGGCATCGACGAGGCGACAGCGCGCCTGCCCTTCGCCGTTGCGGGCGTCGCCACCGTCCTTGCCCTCGGCGCGCTGGGCTGGCGCATGTTCGGGCCAGAATCCTCCCGCCTTTGTCCGCGTTCGTCGGCGGCCAATTCCGAAGAGGGCAGGCACGGGCGCCTGCCCCTACGGGACGCGGTGTTGGGCGTTTGGGTGGGGGCGTTGGCGGCGTGGGCGCTGGCCCTCGACGGCTTCTTCCAGGGTTTCGCGCGTATCGTCCAATATCAGAGCCTGGTCGTCCTGCTGTCCATCGTTGGGGTGTGGGCCGCCTGGCGCTACTATGCCGATGGCCGCCTGCGCTGGCTCCTCCTGGGCGCGGCTCTCATCGCTGCCGGAACCCTCGGCCACTACGAGGCCGTCTTCGCCCTTGTCCCCCTCGCCTTCCTCTTCGGGCGGCGGTGGTGGGTGGCGCGGGTATCGCGTGTGGGCGACGAGGGTAGGCACGGGAGCGACGAGGGCAGGCACGGGGGCCTGCCCCTACGGGATGGGTTGCTGGCGGCGGGGATGTTTGCCGCCGTCGCGGCTTTCTTCTACGTGCCTTTTGCCCTGAACCCGCATTTCGCCGAGACCGTCACCTACATCCTCGACCGTCGCATCGGCGCGAGCGGCGGCGACAAGGCCGGGCCGTTGTACAACAGCCTGCCCGACTACTTCGCCCGCGCCACCTTCTACAATTCGACGTGGTGGATGCTGTTCATGGTCGTCGGCCTGGTGGCTGTCCTCGGCTGGCTCGGCTGGCGCGTGTTTGGCCCGCGCCTGCAACCTCCTCTTCCAGAGGGCGAGGGAGGGGGCGAGGGCCTCTCGGACGACCGAGGACAAAGGACGAAGGACCAAGGGCACGACCCTAATGGGAATTATCTCGTTCGTCATTGGTCATTGGTCATTGGTCTCGTTGCCGCCGCGTGGCCTGCCGTGGCCGTGGTGGTCGCTGGGCTGGCAGGGGGCGCGCTCCAGGTGGGGCGGCTCAACCTCGCCAGCCTGCTCTTCCTACCGCTGGGCCTCTGGCTGCTGGCGCGCCGCCTCGGCGACAATGTCAAGACCGCCCTGATCTGGTTCCTGCCACCCTTCCTGGTCGCGGGCTTCCTGGTCCAGAAGCCCCATACCCACTTCTATACCATGTGGCCCGGCCTGGCCCTGCTGGTAGCTTTCGGACTGGCGACGCTGTGGGTCGGCGGTGGGTCGTGGCGCGGCGGCTGGCTGCGCTCGACAGTCGCCGTGATTGCCCTCGTCGTCGCCCTCCTGCAAGTAGGCTATCTGTGGACCGTGTTCGTCGGCCACCAGCCGGAATACAAGCGCGTCTACCCCGCGTCCCGTAACCCCCTCTACCCCGCCGTATATGGCGATAACGCGCCGCGCGGCGGCTACTTCGGCTTCCCGTACCGTGCTGGCTGGGGCGTCGTGGCGCGCCTGTTCGAGACCGGCGCTCTCCAGGGAACCTACGACAGCAACGAGGAGCCGCTCATCACTGGCTGGTACACGCGGGGCGCACCGCGTTGCGCTGCCGATCCCCAGTACTACATCGTCGCCCAGAACGTCCAGGACGAGGTGAAGATTCCCCTCAGCCGCATCGAGCGCGACTACCATCTCTTCGGTGTGGTTGACGTGGATGGCATCGCCAAGCTGCGCATCTATAGCCGCGACCCGGTCGATGCGCCGCGCCGGTTTACGCTGGCCGACAGCGTGCGCCTCAACCCCAGGGGCACGCAGGGCTTCCCATCGGCCAGGCTCCTCGACGTGCCTGGCGCCCCAGGTGACCACCGACCTTCGGCCCCGCGCGCCTGCTCGGCTATGAGTGGAGATCGACCGCCGCACCGTCAAACCCGGCGAGGCCGTCGCTATCACCCTGTTCTGGGAAGCGATGGCCCGCCCGCCTACCAACTGGTCGGTGTTCGTCCACGTCTCCGATGATACCCTGCGCGGCCAGTCCGACGGCTACCCGGCGTGTGGCGCGCGTCCCACTTCCAGGTGGCAGCGCGGCGACCTGATTGTCGATAGCCACAGCGTACGCATCGACCCGGCCACGCCGCCCGGCCAGTACCCCCTGCGCGTCGGTCTCTACGACAGCGGCAGCGGCCAGCGTGTCCCCGCCAGCGGCGCGGACACGGCGGGCGACCATGCCACGTTGGGCGCGATTACGGTGCGACCGTGAAGACGCGCTGGCTCGACGGACTGGCGGGGCTGGTCATCATCGCCGCCCTGGCCTTGCGCCTACTCTCCCTGAACCAGTTCATCGCCGCCGACGAGCTGCGCTGGGTGTGTCGCTCCCTCAACTTCGGCCAGGCCCTGGCGACGGGCGCGCTCGCCGATACCTTCCAGACCGGCCACCCTGGCGTCCTGACCATGTGGGCGGGTAGCCTGGCCGTACCCGCCGCGACGGCCCCCCAGGCCCTGGCGACGTGCGCCGCCACCGACACGGCGACCGCGCCCTCAGCGGTCGGGATGGTGGAACTGGCCGGGCTGGCCGACGTCCTGTGGCGGATGCGGGTTGGGGTGGCGCTGCTGACCACGGCCCTCCTCGCCGCCGTCTACCGGCTGGCGCGGCGCGTGCTGGGACCGCTGGCCGCCCTGTTTGGCCTCATCCTGCTGGCCTTCGACCCCTTCTTCCTCGCCCACTCGCGCGTCTTGCACCTGGACGCCCTCCTCAGCGGCCTGCTCCTCGTGAGCGTGCTGGCCCTGCTGGCAGCCTTCCTGCCCTCGGCCGCCCGCGCGCCGGATCATGCTCCAGGAACAGGGGTTGACCCCTCCGGCCCTCCTCCCGTGCCTTCTGTGTCTTCCGTGGTGAGACCCCGCCCGCCATCGACGCTCTTTCTGGTCCTGTCCGGCGCGGTCGCCGGCGTCGCCCTGACCCAGAAAGTCGCCGCCGTGTTCGTGCTGCCCTGGGCCGGCCTTGCGCTGGCCTGGCTGACCTGGCAGAGCCTCGACCCCGACCGCCGTCACCTCGGGGCGTGGCTACGCGCCCTGCTGCGCCACGGCCTGGTATGGGGCCTTGCCCTCGTCGCGGCCGTCTTCATCGTGTGGCCCGCCGCGTGGGCCGCCCCCGTCGCCACGCTGCGCGGCGTCATCAACAAGGCGGCCATTGAGGGCGGCAACCCCCACCAGGCGGGCCAGTTCATCGATGAAGAGATCGTCGACGACCCCGGCGCGTTCATGTATGTTCTGGCGCTGCTGTTTCGTGCCTCGCCGTGGCTATTCGTGGGCGTACCCCTGGGCGCGTGGGCGGCGTGGCGCGCGGGACGCAGGGCCAATGTCCGCGTTGCGGTCGTCGGGCTACTCGCCTTCGCGCTGCTATTCGGCGCGCTCATTGCCTTCAGCCCCAAGAAGTTCGACCGCTATCTGCTGCCCGTCTTTCCCCCCCTCGATCTCGTGGCGGGCGCGGGCCTGGCGGCGCTGGCCTCGTTCCGCGTCCGTCCGCGTGCGTCGCAGGCGGCGGGTAGGGGCGACCCCCCGTGGCCGCCCTCTGCGCCGGGCCAAGAGGGCAGGCACGGGGGCCTGCCCCTACAGGAGGCGCTCGCCCTGGCCCTGGTCGCCGCCGTCCAGCTGGCCCTGCTACTGCCCTATGCGCCCTACTACCTCACCTACTACAACCCCCTGCTGGGTGGCGGACCGGCCGCGACGCGCTGGCTGCTCGTCGGCTGGGGCGAGGGCTACGACCAGGCCGCCCGCTTCCTGAACCAGCTACAGACAGCGCAGCGTCAGACGGCCGTGCGCGGCGTCTCCCAGTTCGCGCCGCTATACATCGGCGAGACGCGCAGCGCGCCCGGCTACCGCCCCTATCAGACGCGCTTCGTCGTCCTCTACCTCAACGAGATTCAGCGGCGGCGCAACGAGGGGCTGATTCAGCGCTACTACGACAACCCGGACGCGAAACCGCTCCACATCGTCACCCTCAACGGCATCGACTACGCCTGGGTCTACGAAAATACCACGGCCAACGCGCCCCTGGCCGCCATCGAGGCCGAGCGCCGCCCCGGCGATGCCTTCGTCGTCAACGGCGACTCCCTGGCCGCTGACCGTCTGCCGCTGGACGTGCCCCAGGCCAAGATTTACGGCCACTTCCGTGCCGCCGAGATGGCCGAGACCCTGGCCGCGCTGCCGCCAGTGCAGCGGCTATGGTACCTGCGTTACCCGGCCGCCGACCCCGGCGTAGTGTTGGACGCCCTTCGTGAACACGCTATACTTGACGGCGAAGTGCGCCAATTCCCTGACGTGGAGGTGTGGCGATTCCGCCCCGCCCCGCCCGCCGACCGCGCCGCGAATGCCGACTTTGGCCCATTGCGGCTTGTCGGCTGGGGCGCGGAGAGCGGCGCGGCGATGCCGGGCACGCCCATGGGCGTCACCCTGGCCTGGCAGCCCACCGCGCCTGTCACAGGCGACGCGGTCGCCGAGGTCGAGGCCGTGGACGCGGAGGGGCGCGTGGTGGCGCGCGTCGAGAAGCCTGCACGCGACGCGGCGCTGCGGCCTGCGAGCCAATGGGCGGTGGGCGACCGGGTGGAGACCCTCGCGCCGCTGACTGTGCCGCCCGGCACGCCGCCGGGCGAGTATACCCTGCGCGCGGGCATCAAGGGCGCGGGGCAGACCGCGACGCTTGGCAATCTGAGCGTGGCGCGCGGCGGGCCGACCGACGGGATTCAGATACCCACCCGCCTGGACGCGCCCGCCGGGCCAGGGTTGCGCCTGGCAGGCCACGGCCTGCCGCCGGCCGCACCCGCCGGGACGACCCTCGACGCGCCGCTGGTGTGGCGCGCCGACGGCCCCGTGGCTGCGGCGAGCGCCGACCTGGCGCTGCGCGACGCGGCGGGCCGCCTGGGGCCAACCACGAGCGCGCCGCTGCTGGGCGTACCGCTGAGCCAGTGGCAACCGGGCGACGTGTTCCGCGCTATCCGCACTGTCACCATACCTGCCGACGCCGCCACCGGCGCGGCGTACGTCGAGGTGATGCCCAGGGATGCGGCGGGCGGCGCGCTGCTCGATACGCCCATCAGCCTGGGGCCGCTGTGGCTCCAGGGACGGCCGCTGACCGCGCCGCCGCGCCTGCCGCACCAGGCGACGGCCTACCGAGTCGCGGATACCGCGACCCTGTTGGGCTACGATGCGACCCAGGCCGCACCAGGCGCACCACTGGACCTGACCTTGACCTGGCGGGCCGACCGCGCCACGCCCACCGACTATACCGCATTCGTGCACCTGCTGGCCCCCGACGGCCGTATCGTCAGCCAGATCGACCGCGCGCCGGGCCTCGGCCAGTATCCGACGAGCCAGTGGCAGGCGGGCGAGGTAGTGGCGGACCCATATCGGCTGGACGTACCGCCAGATACACCGCCGGGCCGCTATCAGGTCGCTGCCGGTTGGTATGCGCCGGCTGGCCGCGCCGAGGCACGGGACGCGGCGGGGCAGCGACTGGCGGAGGATCGCATTCTGCTCGACGTGGACGTGAGATAGCATGACGACTCAGACGACCTCGGCCGGTCGCCAGGGAGAGGCGGTCATCACTGCGCCGCCCGCCGCCGCGCCGCGCCCGTCCCTGCTGGATCGCCTGGCCGCGCTCCTCACCCAGCGCACCGACCTGGCGGCTCTGGCCGTGCTGCTCGTGGCCCTGGCGGGCTACCTGTACAATCTCGGCGGCTGGCTCATCACCGACGACGAAGGCTCGTACTTCTACCAGACGTGGCGCGTCAGCCTCGGCGAGATCCCCTACCGCGATTTCCTCACCCCGCAACTGCCGCTGTTCATGGGCATCGGTGGCCTGGCGCAGCGTGTCTTTGGCCCCGCCCCGGTCCCGTTGCGCACCCTGAGCGTGCTGGCCGTCATGGTCGCCGCCTGGGCGCTGTACCGCGTCCTGCGCCGCTACATGCCGCCGCCCCTGGCCCTGGTCGGCATGATCGCCTTCCTCGCCTTCCCCGACGTGTATGCCGTGGGTCGCGTGTTCCGCTCCGAACCCTTCATGCTCATGTTCCTGGGCCTGGGAATGTGGGCCTTCGTCGTCGCCGAGGAACGCCGCCGTTGGGGCTGGTGGCTCCTGGCGGGCGCGCTGTTCGGGCTGGGCATCCTCACCAAGCTGTTCGCCGCCCTGGCCTTCGGCGGTCTCCTGCTATACGTCCTGTCGCCGTGGCGTGGCCGCACCGACGCGCTGGCCCTGGCCGGGATCGAGGGACGGCGTAGCGCGCCGCGCCCCCCGACCTGGGACTGGGGTGGGCTGCGCGCCCGCGTGCCAGAAGCCCTGGCCCTGGTCGTGCCTGCTGCCCTCGTGGCGGGCGGTGTCCTGCTCGCCTTTCTGGTGGTCGTACCGGAAACCTATACCGCCATCTTCGGCCACCAGCTGATGCAGGGCAGCCACCTGTCGCGCCTCGACGTTTTCTGGAAGGGGCTGGAATTCTACCGCGTCTACTTTGGTCAGTACGCCCCTATCCTGGTGT